>JAYVAQ010000646.1:0-8408 GCA_043750875.1 Rhodanobacteraceae bacterium | reverse complement strand
AATAGTCCAAACTGCAGCAACACGCTATCGGCAATAAAACCTAAGACCACACTGACTATGAGTAGCTGCGCATCAGCCCGTCGGCACGTCGAAACTGAAAAATGATAGACCAGGAATACTGCCAGCACCGGCAAACCCAACCACCAATAGCCACGCCCCGCGCCGCCCACGGACGCCAACCAAAGCACTTGAAAAAAAACGACATTCAACAAAGTTTTCAAAAAAGCCTCACGTCCTTGTGCACTGCATTTTGCTTACGGCTAGTGGAATTACAACTGACAATTCAAATCTGGCAAATACTGCGCTCGGGTGTTGCGCGGCCTGGCGAAAAGCAATTGCACATCGCCAATCGAGCGCTCAATAAAGCCACCCTCGCAGTAGGCCAAATAATAGTTCCACATGCGGATAAAGCGCGCGTCGAAGCCCAACTCCCGCACCTTTGCCAGGTGCGCATTGAAGCGTTCACGCCAGGCGCGCAACGTTAACGCATAGCTAGGGCCGATGTCTTCCAAATGCACCAGTTTCATATCGCTCGCGGCGGTACACGCACCCAGCATGGCGGTGATAGAAGGAATGAAGCTGCCGGGGAATATATAGCGCTTAATAAAATCAACGTCTTTCAAAGCTTGCGCATAACGGCAGTCTTCAATGGTAATTGCTTGTACCAGTGCCAGGCCCTCTGGTTTGAGCAAACTAGATATTTTGCCGAAATAGGTATTGAGATATTGGTGTCCAATCGCCTCAATCATTTCAATGGATACAACCTTGTCAAAACTACCCGTTAATGCCCGATAGTCCTGTTTGATGACGTTGATCTGCTCGGTTAAGCCCGCCTCCAGCACGCGCGCGGTCGCAAGCTGAAATTGCTCCTCGCTGATCGTGGTGGTGGTGATTTTGCAGCCGTAATTGCGCGCCGCATGCACGGCAAAGCCACCCCAGCCAGTACCAATTTCTAGCAAGTGATCGCTAGGCTTAAGCGCCAACTTTTGACAGATCCGATCCAGCTTACGCACCGCCGCCACTTCTAAGGTGTCATCGATACGTTCGTAAACGGCGCAGGAATACATCATGGTTGGGTCCAAAAACGTCTTGAACAGCGCGTTCGATAAATCATAGTGCTCAGAAATATTGCGCTGGCTGCCAGTATGGGTATTGCGGCGTTTCTGGTGCCACCAGCGCAGTAACCATTGGCCGATTTTCGCCAAACCGCCTTCCATACGGTCCAAAATATCGCGATTCCGCACGAAAATTCGAACCAGCGCGACCACATCGTCGACCACCCAATGGCCGTCCATAAAACTTTCGGCGACACCCACGCTGCCGTTGGTGGCAACCGACGTCCACATCTGCGGATTCAATATTCGAATATGCGCGCGCAGAACGTCATTGCCGGCACCGTCACCAAAACTCATCGTTTCTGGGCCTTCGCTGATGCGCAACACACATTCCTTAACTTGCACCAGTTTCTTACATAACGCGCGCTTCAAAGCACTTTGGGATGCCACCTTGAGTTCACAGCGTGCAGCAGCGAATTCGCTGCCTGGCAAATCAAAGGGTTTGGCTAAACTGGATTCATTCATGGGCGGCTTTAAAAAAAGGCTACTTTAAAAATGGATGGAGCGAATGGTTGCGGGCTTGTGTTTTCGGATCACGCGGTCGTTTTACCGAAACGGCATTGGCCGAGCCAAACGAACCGCGACAAAGCGTACAGGCAATTTACAAACAAGCGCCGCCTTCTACAACGAGCTTGTAACAGGATTTATGGCAATTTCGGGTGATCAAAAAAAGGGTTTTTTTTCCAACGTATCAAAAGCGCGTGCCAATAAATCTTTATAAGCACGCCCAATGTGATGAATGGGAAACGCAGCAACGCCGCAGCTAGATTCACGCCGGTCATTTCTTTTCGCCCTAAAACTAGGGTAGTGTCAAATTGCCGCAGCGCTTTGACCGTCGAATCACTGGCTGGTGCCAGTACGTCCATGTGTACGCGTAGGTGCGCATCTGGGTTTTGAAAGCGCCAGTCATAGCCTAAACCCATGGGTAAAAAGGGCGATACATGAAACTTCTTGTCGAACTCCCACTGCCAAACGCTGCCATGCTTGGCTGCGGTTTGCACCGGCAACACATAAGCGTGACGTTCGCGCCAAGGTGTGTTGGTAATCTCAGCGACGATGCTATGCAGGGTTTCGCCATCCTCAGCAAAACAATAATAGAAGCACACCGGATTAAAACTTAAGCCGAAATAGCGCAAATGCGCCAACAAACGCACCGGCCCGCTCGGACGTTCGCCAGTTTCCGCCTCAACGCGATCTAATACGGCGGTTTTAAGTGGCACGTTCGCTGGGCCTAGAAAATCTGCGCGCCGATATTCCACCAAATTCCGGCGATTGCTCGACCAAAACCAGCGGCCAACATAGATTTGATCAAGCTCGTCCAAATCTAGATAACTCATATAGATTGCGTACTTGAATCCATGCGGTACCGGGAAGTAACGACGGTGGCGAATCGTGCCCATATAGATACACGAATTTAGCGTGCCAGAACCCGGCTTGCTGAGGCTTGCTAACACACGCTAAGCCCAACCGGCATCTAGTAGCTCGGCGACGTCCACCGCTGAGCGCATGCCATCCTCATGAAAGCCGAAACCCCAGTAAGCACCACAATAAAAGCTACGACCTAAGGAATCTGGTGCATGAGGATTTGGCGCGTTTGGCGCAACGCCATTAATTTCAGCACGTCGTTTCTGGGCCTGCACGGTTTCGTGGGTATAAATTGGGTGCTCGTAGCGCAGCCGCTTCAGTATTTTTGCTGGATCGATTCTGTCACTACAGTTTAGGCTAACCAAAAACTCGACAGGCGCGTCGATGCTCTGCAGCAAATTCATCCAATAGGTCACCGTGCACTTTTGCGCGGAATCTTCTTCGCGAGCGATATGCGCATTCCATGCTGCCCAGGCCTTGCGGCGCTTGGGCATGATCGAAGTGTCGGTGTGCAACAACACGTCATTTGCCTGAAAACGCAGCGCCCCCAGAATTACGCGTTCCGCTTCGGAAGGTTGCGCTAACATTTTCAGCGCCTGATCGCTGTGGCAGGCGAACACAACGTGATCAAACTGCTCAGTGCCCTGACTAGACTCAATGCTTACGCCATTGGTATCCCGTTGCACCTTATATACCGGGTTGCTTAAACGCACTGGCTGCCGCAATTTTGCTAACAACGCACGGGTGTAGCTTTGCGAACCACCCTTGACCACGCGCCACGATGGGCGGGTGCTATCGGTATTGAGCATGTGGTGATTGGCCATAAACTGCGCCAGATATTTCGCCGGGAATGCCTCGATGCCAATGCCAGGCGATGACCAAAGTGCTGAGGCGATTGGGATCAAATGATCTTGTGCGAATATTTCGCTGTAGCCCTCGGACTGAAGGTACTCACCAACCGTTGGCCCAGGATCTGCAAGTGCTAATAAAGGGTGCGGAGTTCGATAAAACCGTTTTAAATCCCGAATCAGCTGCCAAAAACGTGGACTGAGCAAATTACTTCGCTGCGCAAAAAGCTGATCAATGGTCGTGGCGTTGTATTCCAAGCCACTGCGTTCGTTCTTTACGCCAAAACCCATCAGTGTGGGCTGATCCTCGACACCAAGCTCGCGCAATAAACGAACGAAATTGGGGTAATGATTCGGGTTGAACACAATAAAGCCGGTATCTACCAGATAGTTCTGGGAACCTAAAGCAATGCTGTGCGTATGGGTATGACCACCGGCGTAGTCATTCGCTTCAAATACCATAACCTCGTGGCGACGCTGCAATAAGTAGGCGCAGCCCAGCCCCGAAATACCGCTACCGATAACCGCTATTTTTGCCATTGATTTTTGATGTGCGATTGCGTCGTAAATTACCGACGCGTCTAATTGGGCGTCGGTAATATCTTTTATTTAGGCGACTTGGATTTTTCGAGCGCAGCAATATGCGCGTTTTTAAAGTTCTCGGGAACCGTCTTAAGATCCCAGATTAGCCCCATCCAACTCAGCATCTTTAGGCCATAAAAAGTTAGGTCGTACTCCCACCAAAAAAAGCCCTGGCGCACTGATCCAGGATAATGGTGGTGATTGTTATGCCAGCCTTCGCCTAGGGTAATAATGGCTAGAAACCAGTTATTGCGGGAATCGTCGCTGGTTTTATAACGACGTGTGCCCCACACATGTGAAAGGGAGTTGATCGTTACCGTGCCGTGAAACAACGCTACGGTAGAAACAAAAAAGCCCCATATCAGCATTTGCGGGCCGGTAGTACCAAGGCTTGGCGCAAATTTCTCAAGGAAAATTCCCAAGCCCATCATAAAACCACCCAGCACGAATGGCATCACTAAATCAAAACGATCTAGTAGTTTGAGCTCTGGGAATTTAACTAAGTCAGGAATCTGCTTTTCGTTAGTACGAAATGCGCTTTTACCCATGATCCAACCCATGTGACTCCACCAAAAGCCATGTTGCACGGGCGAATGGAAGTCTTCAGGTTGGTCGGAGGTTTTATGGTGATGCCGGTGATTTGCTGCCCACCAAAGCGGCCCGCGCTGGGCACTTGATGCACCCCACAGGCCCATCACGAACTGAAATACACGCGAAGTCTTAAAGCTCTTGTGGGAAAAATAGCGGTGATAAAACCCAGTGATGGCGAACATACGTAAGACGTAAAAGAGTACGGCAACGCCTAACGCGGTCCAGCTAAAGCCGACAAAAAACACGCCCAAACACATCAAATGCACACCAATAAAAGGCAGTGTGCGAATTAAATCGATCTTGTCCTCTGCAATCGATACCGGCACTTCATCAACTGCGGTATCGACCCAGCGCTTGAGTGCAACACTCAAGCTGCGACGAACGGAACGCGTTTTATCGACTGTATTGCTGAGGCTTTGCTTGGAGTTCGAAGAGAGCTGCGCCATGCTCGCGCCAATCTGTGTTTTCGCGCTTGCTGCACGGTCACACGCGCTGGTGAAAGACTCGCCCACCATTTCCTTGGCTTGCGAAACCCCTTTTTCAACGGAATTCACCGCATCCTCTACGGCTTGTTGAACTTGCGCCTGCACATGCGCAAGTACTTGCTCCGGTGAGGGCGTTGAGTTTGTTGCGGCTTGATTAGTCGACATTAGTTTTCGCCCTGCTCGCGCGGCTCAATTTCTATGCTGGTTTTTACCGAGTTGGAGATGAAGCAGGCGCGATGCGCGCGCTCATGCAACATCGCAAGTTGTTCACTATCCGGCACACCCGCGTCTGATTCGGCTAGAAATTGCACCAGCGGACGCAAAACAACGCGCGTCATACAGACTTTTCCTTCCAGATTTTTGTCCAAATAGCCAACTGCGTCGTCGTGATAATTTAAAACAGTAAAGCCGCGGACAGCGCAAAGTGCGAGGAAGGTCAACATATGACAAGAAGACAAGGATGCAGTAAATGCCGCCTCTGGATCCAGATTTGCCGGGTTGCCGCCGTAGGCCGAGGCTGCTGATCCTTCGATTCTTCGACCATTGGGAAATTCGATCCAATGATCACGACTGTATTCTTTTTGCAGGAAATTGCCGCCGGTATAAGTCCAGCGTATAGAAGCTGAGTGCTCTGACATGGTTTTTTTAGATTGCGTTAAGGTAAAACTTTAAGCCGTTTTCCGACTCGCACGAAAGCGCTGACGGCGCGCTCAAGTTGCGCCATCGAATGCGCTGCTGAGATTTGCACGCGAATGCGTGCTTGTCCTTTGGCAACAACGGGAAAGAAAAAGCCGATGACATAAATCCCTTCGTTTAGAAGTTCGGCAGCAAATTGCTGCGCGAGTTTTGCGTCATACAGCATCACTGGTGTGATTGGATGCACACCCGGTTTTAGATCAAAGCCAGCGGCAGTCATCGCCGAACGAAAATACGCGGTGTTTTCGTTAATACGCTGCCGTGCCTGCACACCGTGTTCACCGTCACTCAGCAATTCGAACACTTTTAGACTCGCTGCAACTACTGCAGGCGGTAAGGAATTCGAAAAAAGATAAGGCCGAGAACGCTGCCTCAGCAGATCGATTACATTTTTACGACCGGTAGTGAAACCGCCTAAAGCACCACCGAGTGCTTTACCCAGCGTACCGGTGAAAATATCAATTTGATCGTGTACGCCGTGATATTCAGCGCTACCACGGCCGGTCGGGCCCAAGAAACCAGTGGCGTGGCACTCATCAATATGCACCAGCGCACCATATTTTTTCGCCAGCCGCGTAATTTGATCCAGCGGTGCGATTGACCCATCCATACTAAAAGAGCCATCGGTGGTGATCAGCCTTGTGCGGCAGTCCTTCGCTGCGATCAACTGCGCCTCAAGATCGGCCATATCGCAATTGGCGTAACGGAATCTCTGCGCCTTGCATAAACGCACGCCATCGATAATCGAGGCATGGTTTAACGCGTCTGAAATAACCGCGTCGCGCTCGTTCAACAGCGGCTCGTAAAGCCCACCATTGGCATCAAAGCAAGCGGCATACAAGATGGTGTCTTCGGTACCGAAATAGGCAGCAATTGCCTGTTCAAGCTGCTTGTGCAAATCCTGTGTGCCACAAATAAATCTAACTGAGGCCATACCGTAACCATGGCTATCAAGTGCATCTTTCGCCGCTTGTATAACCTCGGTGTTGTCGCTCAAGCCCAGATAGTTATTCGCGCAAAAATTTAATACGCGCGAGCCATCGGCTAGGGCAATTTCTGTCGCTTGACTGGAAACAATAACCCGCTCACGTTTGAATAGACCGGCCGCATCAAGCTCAGCAAGTTCGGTATCAATACGATCAGAAAAATTCATTGTCTAGGCTCGCTCATTACAGAAGTTTACCACGATGGGCTCGATGAAAAAAAAGCGGCGCCCGAAGACGCCGCTTTCTATTAACTGGGGCAAGCAAAAAAATTATTCAGCGGGCACGTAAACGTTGGTTTCAAACTGCGCCTCAGGCGTTCCTGCGGGGCTTAAATACTCTGCAAAAATACGACGGCCACTTTCGACCGGCGCTAAACGCACGTCATGCACCGCAGCAAAGGCCAAGATTTTGTCTTTGGTTTGTCCTGGCAAATGCCAGTTGTCGCGAATACCCAAATGCTTGGCAACTAGAAAATTGCCGCCAGCGGTGGTAACTGTTTTGACGTCGTCTGAAAGTTTGACGCCTTCAATTTTATCTACTGGAATTGTTGTTTCAAACACGACGATGTAGTTAATCGGATCTCGAGAAATTTCCACAAACTGTGGCGCTTGCGCTGTCAATTTATTAGCCGCAATAACTTTCTCGATGCTTTCAATTGCGACTTGGCGATCACGCGGAACATTCAATTCCTGCCCAACGTAACCCTTTGCGGTGCTCGTTAACTGCAACGCCGGTGTGGATAGCACAGTCTTTTCTTCGACGCCAGCTTCCGCGTAGTCCGCAGCATAAGGGGAATTTTCTAACGTTGCCTTCAAGCTGGCCAAACCCAAATTCAATTTGTCACCTTGCTCGGAGTCCAAATACAGGCCTTTGTAGCGTTCAAGAAGTCCATTAAATTCGGTTTCAAAAGTCATCGATACTTTCACGCCCACATCCATCGGGTCGATCTTAATAGTGCTGATGCCTTTGCGTTTACCCAAGTCCATTTTCAGCCTGACCAGCTTTTCAATCTCGCCACCCGCCATAATTTCTTGCGAACCATTTCCTAAAACCGTTGACGTCCAATAGGCTTTAGAACCTTCGCCATCTTGTAGCTCGGAAAACTCGATGCCTGCGTCTGGATCTTTAAAGGTCCAAGGTTGCCACGCAGAAAAACGCCGGGTCGAATTCACCATATCGTAGACGTGAATAGCAGGACGCTCAATTTCGATGTGCCGTTCAATCATGCCTTTGCTTGGCAGAGCAAAACCTAAGCAAACAAAAAAGAGGGCAGAAATAGCCAACGCTATGAGAAGTTCAAGCAAAGAACGCATTGAGCAAAAATCCTTGTACGGTTCAGTATCGAAATGGGGTTGTTAATCGTAATCTTACTTGGCTTGACGTCGTGCGGCTAGCGAATTAGCAAATCAACATGGGATTTTTTCCGCGCGAAGGATCAACTAGCCGTGATCCGTATACCGGATGATTTGCAAGTGCATTCACCACAGAGACGCAGCGCGGCAAGCCGCAACCAAAGTCGGCAGGCGGCAGAGGGCAGGGGGCAGCGCCGGGCTGTCGACGGAGCTCCAACAGAGCCGCGACCGTAAGGGAGCGGGCCGGTAGATAGGAAGCGGCATCGAGAATCTCGCTCAAAAAACAAGATTTCACCCTCTTGTAAAACAGAGATCACAGAGGGACACAGAGAAAAGCGAGCCTAAATACCTGAAATTACGGCGTATTCGTGATCGTTGACGTGTTCGT
>JAYVAQ010000645.1:0-17868 GCA_043750875.1 Rhodanobacteraceae bacterium | reverse complement strand
CCAAGGGCAGCACGGAGTTGGATCGTTAGCCTACAGGCAGTTACCTCGCGCGTTATTCTGAGCATTTCGATGAAGCCAGTTTCGGGTTCGTGCCGCGTGATGTACCAGATGGCGTTGGTTGGCTCTTGTGGATTGCTCGTCGTGATGAAGACGCAATCGGGCTCGGCAAATCCGGATGAAGAAATCACCAGCGGCGGATTCCAGCCCTCGATCCAATCACATTCGCGCACTGGGCAGAGCAGTGCAAAGACAACGCCTGGATCGGCGATCAGGCGCTGGGTGTAACGGCGCGTAGCACGAAGTGGTTTGATGATTTTTATTGCCTTGGCAAAAAAATCAGTAGAAAAATTCATTTGCTGCAATCTCGTGGAATGTGATCGCTGCTGTGCGTTTGCAGCAGGTGCTGCATAAACTAGTCGTATTGCATCGGTGCCAACAGCGTGCGCAAGTTGATGCATTCGTCACGTTCGTCACAACTGTCACGCATGTAACGATTGTCACGCATTGAGTCTTTGCTGCGACAATAGACACGTCTTACGGCCAAGCAGCTCAGCGCATGATCACTATCGAACTACGCCATCCAGCGTCTATCAACAGCATGCCAACAAAGCCACAAAGCCTGTGGCTACTGCTGGCCTTGTGGCAGTTAGAAGCAGCGCAAGCGCATACGCCTACAAGCGCCCCGGCGCTATTAACAGTGGCGTATTTGCAAGCACAGTTTCCTAACATCAAACATCTGCGCATGCTGATTACTCGCGCGTTCGTTGATTTTCGCGCGTGGCAGCTGGACATTGGCTGGGGCACGGATTTTTCTATGCACCCCGACATCCGCTCAACGCGCAATCGCAGCCAAGGACCGTTTTGGTTGTTGCCCGGAGTATTTGAAGCCATACGGGTGCAATGGAATGGTGCTGCGGCGAGTGTTGCGCAAGTGCGTGATTATCTACAGATCAAAAGCAACGTGGCAGCAGCGCAGCCCCTGACGGCTGCACTGGCAATCGTGGCAAATTGCAAAAGCGCGCAAGCCAGTGCGGAATTTTGGCGCGCGTTTGCGATCGCCAAACGTGAGCAGCAGGATGGTCATTTGATCGTTGACGGACAGCAGGGGGCTTTGGCCGGCTATAGGTTGACCCAACGTCTGGCACTGCACCCTCGACAAACCGCATTTGCATTGCTGCAACAAGCGATGGTGTGGCGACGCGCGGGCAACCCTGATGCGGCGCTCGCGGTGCTGAAGCAATTGCCGATGCAGATCAAGCGTTTCGACGATGGCCAGTGGATTAGCGCCATGGCCATGATTGTGCAGGCGTGGTGCGCCTATGCGCATCGTGACGTGCGGGCGGCGGCGCGCATCTTGTTAAAAGCCGAACAAGATCGCCAGCTCAGCGCAGCGTTTGCGTATCACCCGCGCGTGCAGGCAGAGCGCGCCAATCTGAAAGCGCTGCTATATCGCGCCGCCGCATTAGACAGCCAGCGCACTATTGCCGAGCGCCAGCGATCCGCCGATCAAGCACTGGATCATTATCACCAGGCGCTCGATCTAGCGTCGGAGGCCGAGCTATTTGACGCCGCAGCTTCTGCCGCTAGCAATTTAGGCTGGTCGATTTGGCTGTTCGTGCGCTGCAAATTAGCCATTGTCGCTGTCAAAGTCGAATCTGTCGAAGCGCGCAACAGCCCGCCAAAAAGCGCCAGCAATGACGCACAACTGCAAGCGATGCGCTGGATTGCATTGGCGAATTTACTCAGCGAACAACACGGCAGCAGCGGCGGGTTTTGGAATCAGATCTATCTGCTGCGTGTGGCGCGCGATGGCGGCATGCACAAAAAGCCGACTAGCCTCGCAGCATTTCAACGCTGGCCGGTACTTAGCTTCGAGGCGTACGCCCAGCAATTTGCGCCGCAAGCATCCGGCGCGCGCGGCAGGTCGTGGCTACAAATTGTGCGGGCACTACACACCGAAGTAGAACACGGCAACCTGCAGGTTGACGCCCTGCAACGCTGCAATGTGTTGTTGGAATTAGCCTGGTATGAAACCTTCGATGGTGAAATCAAATCCGCTCGCGCCGCCGTTGCACGCTTGCAAAAACGACTGCCCGAGCTAGTGGTGGCGGATAGGGCGTTTTTTCGCCAAGCCTTGCGTGCGCTGCCGATTTAATAAATTCAACAGCAATATCGAAGCTACGCCGCGCGATGCCGTGGTCTATTCATTGAATCCCAGTGATGTTTTGATTGGGATTCGTGCGTGCGCGATGCTGAGCGGCCAAATCAAGCGAGCGATTTATTTTTCACCGCCTTTTTTGCGACTGCACCCACCTTAACCGCTGGCTTTGCCCCCGCCTTCACCGCCAAAACCCGAGTCAAATACTGCCCGGTATAGCTCGCCGGATTTTTCGCCACTTGCTCTGGTGTGCCGGTCGCAATCACTTGGCCGCCACGGAAACCACCTTCTGGGCCCATATCAACGATCCAATCGGCGGTTTTGATCACATCCAAATTGTGCTCGATGACCACGACCGTATTGCCGCGTTCGGTCAACTCGTGCAGCACCTGCAGCAATTGCTCGATGTCGTGAAAATGCAAACCCGTGGTGGGTTCGTCCAGGATGTAAAGCGTACGTCCGGTGTCGCGCTTGGATAGTTCGGTGGCTAACTTCACGCGCTGTGCTTCACCGCCCGAAATCGTGGTAGCGCTTTGCCCCAACGTGATGTAACTCAGGCCCACATCCAATAGCGTTTTAAGCTTACGCGCCAAAAATGGCACCGGCTCAAACAGCTTGTATGCATCTTCCACGGTCATGCCCAGCACTTCTGAGATGTTTTTGCCTTTGTAGGTAATTTCCAGCGTTTCGCGGTTGTAGCGTTTGCCACGGCAGACATCGCAGGGCACATAAACATCGGGTAAAAAGTGCATTTCGACTTTGATTAAGCCATCACCCTGGCAGGCTTCGCAGCGCCCGCCTTTGACGTTGAAGCTAAAACGCCCAGCTTCATAGCCGCGCGATCTGGCTTCTGGCACCGCGCAAAACAAATCGCGTATTGGGGTAAATAAGCCGGTGTAAGTGGCCGGGTTCGAGCGTGGCGTGCGCCCAATTGGGCCTTGGTCGATACTTACGACTTTATCGAATAGCTCCATCCCCTCGCAGGACTCGTGCGCGGCTGGGCGATCACTAGAGCCATTCAAATTGCGACTGGCGAGCGCCATCAAAGTATCGTTAATTAACGTACTTTTTCCAGAACCAGAAACGCCGGTGACGCAGGTAAACACGCCGACTGGCACCGCCAGATCAACATTCTTCAAATTATTGCCGGTCGCACCTTTTAGCTTGAGCCAGGCATTGTCAATGGGCTTACGGCGTAATTTAGGCACTTCAATGCTGCGTCTACCGGACAAATAATCCGCCGTCAGCGAATTTTTCGCCAGCAAAATCTCTGCTGGCGTGCCTTGAGCGACAATCTGGCCGCCGTGCACACCGGCGCCTGGGCCGATATCCAACACGTAATCGGCGGCGCGAATCGCGTCTTCATCGTGCTCGACCACAATCACGGTGTTGCCCAAATCCCGCAGCCGGATTAAGGATCTCAGCAAACGATCATTGTCGCGCTGATGCAGGCCAATCGAGGGTTCGTCCAGCACATACATCACGCCGACCAAGCCCGCGCCAATTTGGCTGGCTAGGCGAATGCGCTGCGATTCGCCGCCGGACAAAGTACCGGCAGTACGTTCCAACATCAAATAATCCAAACCAACATCGACCAAAAACCGCAAGCGCGCGCGAATTTCTTTCAGAATTTTCGCCGCGATCTCGCCCTTCCAACCCGGCAGCGTCAGTTCGTCGAAAAACGCCAAGCAATCACTGATCGAAATTGCACTAATCTCGGCCAAATGCTTATCACCGACATAGACATTGCGCGCCTGCTTATTGAGCCGCGCGCCGCTACATTCCGGGCACGGGCGTTCGCTGATAAAGCGCTGCAAATCATCACGAATTAGGTTCGATTCGGTATCTTTGTAGCGCCTTTCGAAATTGTGCACGATGCCTTCAAACTTCATGCGTCGCCGCGTGATTGCACCGGTATTTTCGCTGACGTAATCGACTTCAATATCTTCCTTGCCGGTGCCGTGCAAAACCGCTTGCCGCTGCGATTCGGTCAGCTCATTGAAGGGCGTGTCGACACTGAAATTCAGATGCTTCGCCAGCGCCCGGATCAAGGCAAAATAATAGGCATTGCGCTTATCCCAACCGCGAATAGCACCGCCCGCAAGGCTGGAACCGGGTGCCGTGACAATGCGCGCAGCATCGAAAAACTGCGTGATGCCCAAGCCATCGCAGCCGGGGCAAGCGCCCATGGGTGAGTTGAACGAGAATAAGCGCGGCTCCATTTCGGTCAGTGAGTAATCGCACACCGGGCAGGAAAACTTGCTGGAAAACAGCGTCTCTGGTGCCGCCGCATCGTCCATATCGACTAGCTTGACAAGGCCATCGCCCAATTTAAGCGCGGTCTCAAAGCTTTCCGCCAGCCGCTGTTTTAGATCGGCCTTGGGTTTGAAGCGATCAATCACCGCTTCAATCGTGTGCTTACTGCGCAGCGCCAATTTCGGCGTTGCCTCCAAGTCAATTACCACGCCATTTACACGCGCCCGCACATAGCCCGAGGCGCGCAATTGCTCGAACACCTGCGCGTGTTCGCCTTTGCGCTCTTTCACCACCGGCGCCAGCATCATGTAACGCTTGTCGCAATTTAACGCCAAGGCGTGATCCACCATTTGCTGCACCGTTTGCGAGGCCAGCGGCACGCCATGATCCGGGCAACGCGGCGTACCGACGCGGGCAAAGAGCAAGCGCAAATAGTCGTAGATTTCGGTAATCGTGCCAACCGTAGAGCGCGGATTGTGCGAAGTGGATTTTTGCTCAATCGAAATCGCCGGGCTCAATCCCTCAATCGAATCGACATCCGGCTTTTCCATCATCGACAAAAACTGCCGCGCATACGCCGATAACGATTCGACATAGCGGCGCTGACCTTCGGCATAAATCGTATCGAATGCCAGCGAGCTTTTGCCCGAGCCGGAAAGCCCAGTAATCACGATTAGCTTGTCACGCGGCAAGACCACGTCGATATTTTTTAAATTGTGCGTACGCGCGCCGCGTATGGTAATCGACTCTAAAGCCATGGGTTATCGAGAACGAAAGGAAAACGAGCGCGATTGTGGCTTAAAGTTTGTGAAGATGCATGGGGTGGCGCAAGGGCGGGTTACCACCGCTTAGCAGCGTTTGGCAAAGTTGGTGAGCTTCGGGCTAAATGCCTCTAATTTCTCGGAAAAAGCACTTGCCACAGAATAAAAAGCACACCGCCTAAAACAAGACCGCCAGCGCCCAAAACGAGGAGTGCGCCCTTGCGGAAACTTTCTGATGCCTCGCCCAGTGGCTGTTCGTCGGAGTCGTCTAGCATCATGGCGAAAAGAAAAAATGGCGCAGCCGCAAGCATCACGACCCATTTCTGGGCGTCTAGCTCCACCGCCGCCCAAGGCGGGATGGCCAGCACCACGAACCACAAGTATTTACGCATTTTGGCCTCACCAGATAAGCGCTACAGCCACCTTGTTTAACAATTTGATTTGATTCTGATTGCCCGTCATGACCAATTCAGCAGGAACAAATCGAACACATTGACGCGTTTGCAGATAAATCATCAATCGGAGTTCGTGTCAGCTCATCCAAGTATAAACAGCGTTCACCACTAGCCAGTTTCCTTCTTGCTTGCGCAAATAGTACAAAATGCCGGAAAAGCTCTCACCACAAAAAAGCGCCTCTGAATGGTCGGAGTTGTAGCCGAAGCTTAGGGAGACTACTTTCCTGCTAAACGCATCGGATCGCGGTAGGAACCTACTTTACAGCAGGCCCCCCGCACAGATCCCGGCGGGCGCAACTTACGCACCGGGCTCTTGCCTTGGATGATTGACGAGAAAGCGCGTGTTCGGCCACGGTGCAGGCGCTGATGCAAATCAGCAAGCTTCTCTTCTTGGTTAGCTTCGTAAGCTTTCCACGTCACTCCATCAATTCCAGACGCCGCATCTCGCTTTAACCACGAAAATGCCAGTGCCAAAACTTCCGGCGTGATCCATCGTTGTAAATACATGGGGCAGCAACGACGTAAACCGTTCTGTTTTATGGCTTTTTGCTCTCTCTCGTACACGATCCAATCGTTGGGACAAACCCGGAGCCGGAGGCGGAAAAGCTAAAAGCGGCGGTTCTGCGCCCGGTGCTTGTTCGATTGGCTCGCGTTCTCCTTGGCCCCACCCCGAACCTCCATCGACTCCGCCTCGCTTGCGCAAATTTGTTCGCCGACTTCACCGCTACTACGCAAAGGTCTGACTTCTCCAGTTCGTGCATCATTGGCTACGGCTCCTCGCCTTCCCAATGCGGACCACATGCCAAAGCGCTCATGGGCCAAACTGGAGATCTCCCGGTTCCCAAACGAAATGTGTATCAACATGCCAGGGTCTTTGACCACGCCAAGTCGCCGCAGCACTCGCTATAACGCGCTGCAGCGTGTTGCCTTCCGCAGAATAAGAATACGTCGGCACCCGGGTTTAGGTTTCTTTCGCGGCTCAATGGCTGGCCTGTCAACACCCCTGTCAACGCTTCACGATACGCCTCACGACGCAGCGCGCATGACTCGGGGACAACATAGATAGCTACTCCTTTGTTGGCAGAGACTTGCACCCCTAACACTTCGTCGGTTTTCACCGGCGCACCCTATTCAAAACCATTACGAAACACCCCCCGAATATCCGGGCCATCGCTGGCGACATTGTTATTGAGGTTCGGATCAGTAATCGCCGCAGGCGGCGTCACCGAGGCCACATTTGAGATCGGTGTTTCGCTGCCCGCATTCGGCAAGGCGCTAAAAATAAACTGCACCGAGGATGCTGCGGGCAAGTCCACGCTCGAATCCAACGCGCCGCTGCCACTGATCGTGCTTGGGCAAGCAGCACCATTTAACGCTGTGCATTGCCAGGTGGCAGCGCTGAAATCAGTGCCTGCACCAATCTCATCCTCGACCCGCGCGCCGATGACGCCTGCGGGGCCGGCGTTGCTCACGGTGATTAGATAATCCACGGGTGCTGCGCCATTGACGAAGTTCGTGCCGTTGCTTTTGCTGATCGACAAATCCGCGCTGTTACCGCTGCTGCCAGGAATCACACTCAACGTGGCCGAACTTGGGCCCAGGCCCGCGGCATTACGTGCGCGCACACTGCAGCGATGCACGATGTTATTGCTGAGCCCGGTGACGTCGATGCTCAATGCGTTTTGCGTGGCGCTTGCCGTGCCAGGTGTGCAGGCGGCGGTGTAGTCGAGAATCGGGCCGCCGCCGGTGGTTGCGGCGCTAAAGCTGATCCGCGCACCGCCGCTAAGCGGTGTGGCACTGAGTATGGTTGGCGCACTCGGCAGATTGCCAAGGCCTTCGCCTTGAATCGTAAAATCAAACGGATTTGCCAACGGGTCGGTGCTGAAAAACCGCACCAGGGATGTGCGCAGGCCATCCGCGCTCGGGTCGAACCGGATGTGCAGCGGGGTGCTCGCGCCTGGAGCCAGAATGTTGGCGGGTGTGTTTTGTACGCTGAAATCCGAATTGCCGAGTTGAACTTGGGCCATGGTCAGCGGCATGGCCCCGATGTTTTTGATGGTGTAGATGCGCTCAATAGAACCATTGGCAGTACTGATGCTGCCGAAATCGGTGTGGTCGCTGAGGCTTGGTGTGGCATCGAAATTGAAGATCACCACCGTGTTGCCGCGCACTTCGACTTTTGGGCCAGCGAAAAAATTAAAGTCGGTGATTTGTTCGATTTGTGAGGTGCTTGCGCCGGAAGCAGCGGTGCCGCGTGCACGCAGTTTGAATACGTCGGGTATAGTGGTGCTGGTTTGCACTTGGAACGAAGGCGAGGTGCTGAAACGCACGCCATTGCCGAGCGAAGTCCAGGTGCTGCCGCGGTCCGTACTCATGTCAAAGCTGGCGCGCTGAAGGCTTGGCCCACCGCCCTCTTGACTCCAGTAGAACCCGTTGCCCGCAGGTAGAACGCGCAATTGGTTGTTCGACCTGAAGTTGCGCAAGCGCGCGAGGTTTGCGCGCGGTGTGGGTAGCGGATCGCCATTGGCGGCGAATGAGTCAAACCGACCACCAAGCAGCATTTTTCCATCCGCACCCAGCGCAATGGCTGCAACCAGCGGGTTGCCGCTGGCAAGGCCCGCATTGGCGACGATGTTGAACACAAAACCATCCGAAAGACTCATGCCGAAGCCGACACGCTCGTAAACCGGACCGCTACTGGGCTCGAATCGGTTAAACGCACCCCCCAAATAGAGGTACTGTTCGCTCGAGAGCACGGTCGTCCAGACGGGGCCATTCGGTGCCGGGTTGAAATCGCTTTGCACGCTGCCATCGGCGCCTAGCATCGCCACATGCGGTCGCGCAATCGCAGCACCGCCATTTGGCGTCAGCGTGGTGAAATCGCCACCCAGAAAAAATGCGCCCGATGCGGCGATCGTCAAGCTGCGCACGCTGGCATTGACGCTGACGTCCAGCGTGCCATCCAGTGCGCCATCGTTGCCGATTCGCGCGATTCGACCGCGCGCTACTGGTGCACCGCCGTTCGGGGCAAGGTTGAGAAAGTCGCCACCCAGCACAATGTGGCCATTATCTTGCAAGGCCAGCGCGCGCACACGCGCGTCGGGTGCCGGATAAAACGCGGTATCGACGGCGCCACTGGTCAACACCCGGGCGAGATAGGGCCGCGTAATGGGCGCACCAGTGCTGTTCGGTTGCAGGCTGAGGAAGTTTCCGGCAAGTAAAATGCGCTCGTTGTGGTCAACCAACACCTGATCAACGGCGGCAGATGGATTGGGATCAAAGCTGGTATCCAAGGTGCCGTTGGCGTTGAACCGTGCCACGTATCTGTGTTGCGCACCCGCAATCGTAGTGAAATCGCCGCCGACCAAAAATTGGCCACCAGGCAAAGCGGCAATACTGCGGACCGCGCCATTTGCGCCTGGATTGAAGGCCGGGTCTAAGCTGCCATCGGGATTGAGACGCGCCAGATTTTGGCGTGGCTGGCCCTGCACTTGGCTGAACTCGCCGCCGATCAAAATATGGCCGCTGCCTTGCGTTGCAGTTGCCCATACCGCGTCACCGATCACATCAGACGCCGCCCCAGAAATATCCCCAGGGCCAGCTAGACGAATATGCGCCTTCAGCGCAAAACTAAACGGGCTTTCGTCCGCATCATTGCTGTTGAAGCTGATCGAGTTTTCAGCGATTCCGTTGCCTTGCAGAGGCGTAAAACGCACTTGGAAGGTGGCGCTGCCGCCGCCGGGAATGGTGGCGGGCGGCGCTTGTACGATTGTAAAATGGGCCTGAAACGCCAGGGTCGGCGCAGCTAGGCGCAGCGTGCCCGTACCCAAATTGTGAATGGTAAAGGTGCGCGTGAAATTGCCGGGGAAGGCGGTGCTGCCAAAGTCGGTGTGATCGGCCAAATCCGGGGTGCTATCGCCATTGGCAATCTCGACTCCATTGCCAGTAACCGACATCTCGACGGTGAATACGGCGTTGAGCGCTATATCGAAGTTGCCTTCATCGGCATCGCCATTGCGGATGCGCACGCTGGCGCGGCGCGGTTCACCGCCGGTCGCATTTGAGCGAACAGAGATCGATGCCTGTGCACCTGGATTCAATACGCTTGGCACCGTGCTGGCATCCAGCGAGAAATCACTGGCATCGCTACCCGTTAAGTTGACGCTAGCAATCGTTAGCGGGTCGAGCCCGGTATTGCGAATGGTTAGCACTTTGGCGTGCGCCGCGCCGTTTTCACCGGGCGCGAACAGCAATCCGGGATTGATCGCCGCCACGCTGTGTTTATCGCCACCGCCTATCGCACCGACCGTTGCTGCGGCATTGGGTGCAATATCCGCCGGCACCGTTGCTTGACCATCATTGTTCAAGCCCCATGGCATTAGCACGCCGTCATTGTTGCGTGCGAGGCCGTGATTAGTGCCGAGCGCAAACGCGGCTACGCCTTGCAAGCCGACCGCGCCTAGTTCGTTGTTGTCGTTTGTGCCCCATGCCGCCAGCGTGCCATCGCTGCGCCGCGCAACGCTGAATTGAAAACCCGCAGCGATAGCGGTGATGCCGTTTAAGTTTTGCGGCACGCATTGCAGCTCGCCGTTGCGGCCCCAGCACACCACGCTGCCATCGCTTTTTAATGCCAGCGTGTGGCCATAACCTGCGGAAATACCGCCCACACCGTTCAAGCCTGCGGGCACATCCATCTGACCAAAATAATTCGCGCCAAAAGCCAACACGGTGCCGTCGCTTTTGACTGCGAACGTCTGCTCATCTCCGGCGGCAATCGCGCTGATGTCGCGCAGATTCGACACATTGCACTGTCCGCTGTTGCAGCGTCCCCAGGCGACGACCGTGCCGTCTGCGCGCAACGCCAAGCTGTGCCAACGCGAGGCGCTGATCGCGATTACACCGCGCAAGCCGGGTGGCACGGTGGCTTGACCGAAGTCGTTTTGGCCCCACGCGAAGACGTTGCCATCACCCTTGCGCGCGAGCGTATGGCCGAAACCGCCATCCAATTCGACGACGCCCATCAGCCCTGCCGGAATACTTAGTTGACCGACAGCGTTGCTGCCCCAGGCGCGCACCAGCGCGTGCTTGAGCTCAGCGCCCTGGCGTTCGACGACAATCTCAGGCGCGACTGAGCTGGCGCGAATGGCAAAATCAAAGGGGTGCTCACTCGCATCGCTGTTGGCAATGCTAACAACGGCATTGCGCACGCCACGGGCGGTGGGCGCAAAGGCCAACTTCATTGTTGTGCTTGCACCCGGTGCCAGACTTGCAGCAGGGGCATCGCGCAGTAGAAAATCGCTTGCGCCGGTAATTGTGACCGGGCCTAAGGTCAGCGCGCCCACACTGCCGGTGTTGCGAATCACAAACTCACGGGTGAGCTCGCCGCTGACATTTATGGTGCCAAAATCTGTGTAATCGGCCGCACTCGGCGTGCTGTCGCCATCGACAATATCAACACCGTTACCGCTTACGTCCATTTCAACGGCGATGACCGTTGCGTTGATGGGAAAGTCGAACGGATTCTCATCGCTGTCGCTGTTTTCAAAGAACACAGTAGTGCTGTATGCACCCGCAGCGCTGGGTGCAAAACGCACTTGAAAGGTGGCGCTAGAATTGCTGCCCAGGCTTGCTGGTGGCGGGTTCAACACCGTAAACGCCTCGGCCTGGCCGCCCTGTAGCGCGATCTGCCCCAGAGACAGCGTGCCAAAGCCCTGATTGTGGATCGTAAAGCTGCGTGTTCGTATGGGGTCGGTCAAATCCACTGCGCCAAAATCCACACCGCTGCCGCCGTCGCTGATATCGCTGCCTTCACTGCTCACCGCGATTTCCTGATTGGTGCCCAGACCTTGGATGGCAAAATCGAAAGGATTTTCGTCGCTATCGTTGTTGGCAATCGTGAGCAGCGCTTGGCGTAAGCCAGGCCCGCCCGGCGTGAAGCGCACGGCGAGGATGGTCGAGGCGCCGGGCAGCACTAAGGCGCTAGGCGCGCCGGCAACGCTAAAGTCGGAAGCGTGCGCGCCACTAAAACTGATGGCACCCAGGTTCAGACTGCCATTGCCGAAATTGATGATGCTGTAGTTGCGGGTATCAGAAAAACCGAAGCGCACCTCAGCAAAATCGGTTAGGTCAGCAAGGCTGGGTGTGGTGTCGCCATCATTGATGCCCGTGCCATTACCAAATACCGCGATATCCGGTGCAATAAAGCCGCTGCCATCAAGCAGCGTTTCAAAACTGGCTTCATCCGAATCGTTGTTGATCACCCGCAGCATGCTGCGGCGCTCGCCGGTGGCCGTTGGCGCAAAGCTCACGCTGAAGCTGGTCTGCCCGCCGGCGGGTACGCTGCTGAGCATGCCGGTGGTATTAATCACGAAATCACCCGTTTGCGCGCCAAAGAGGTTGACGCCACTGATGGTCAGTGCCGAGCTGCCGGTGTTTTTGACCACAAAGACTTTGGCGACACTACTAGTGCCTAAGAGTTGCGGTGCATAGCTCAGCGTGTTGCCGACTAGTGCCAAGCTGTGTTCGCCGCCCGCTGCAATCGCACGCACGCGGCCCACGCCTGCAGGCAGCGTCAGCTGACCTTCTACGCCACGGCCCCAGCCCACGACGGTGCCATCGTTTTTCAGCGCCAAGGCATGACCATTGGCCGCAATTGCGACCACATTATTAAGACCCGCTGGCACCACCACATTGCCGCCACCGCCATTGTCATTAAAGCCCCAACCGCGCACGGTGCCGTTACTTAGCAGCGCCAAGCTAAAACGGCGCCCCGCCGCCACCGCCGTGACGCCACTCAAATCCGAGGGCACCAACTGTTGGCCGTTGCTGTTATTGCCATAGGCCGCTACCGTGCCGTTGTTACGCAGCGCCAGCAAGTGGAAGTCACCGGCGGCCAAGCCGATAAAGCCAAACTCTGGCGGCACAGTGGGAAGATTCTGCCCCCAGGTAATGATGCCGGTGCTGGTCTGCAGCGCTGCCGACCAGCCCAAGCCCGCAGAAACCGCGCGATTCCCGAGCCCATTGGGTATGGCGTTGATATTGCCCCAATTCACTAGCGTGCCATCGGCTCTTAAGCCATGTCCGTGCAGCCCGCCGAGAGAAATGCTCTGCACGCCGGTAACGGCCGGAACCGTGTTAAACCCCCAGCCCACGACCGTACCATCGAGCTTCAATGCCGCACTATTGCTTTCACCCGCCTCAATGGCGATGACACCGGTAAGCGTGGTGGGAATCGTGACCTGACCGGAGACGTTCCAGCCAAAGCCCACCACACGATTGCCGATGAGATTGGTTCCTGCCGGCTGTTCAATCGCAATTTCCTGGGCTAACGCCGGTGAAATCAAGGCAATAGCAAGGGCTAGCATTAGCGGATAAGTGCGGGTAGTGGTCACGATTGAGTTCCAAAAAGTTTTGCTTGATACGCATAGCGCAATTTTTGGGGCTTAACTGTCAGCAGCCAAAAAAAATTTTGCGCAACGGCCCAGCACGTCCTACTCGCGCTAGTATTGGCATTCAGAGCGCGTGTATTCTGTATTGAAAGTTCAACAACAAAGCTGTTTTTATGCCAAATCCAAAACGATTTGAGTGCGTCTTTAAACCACAGAGATCAATGTTTCCATACCCAGCTGCGGAGAGCTGCTAATGGCTGAAATCCTCGAATTCCTCAGCGGGATCCTTGATTTGTTTCTTACTTGGCGATTGCTTATTGCGATTTGCGTCACCGCCGCTATTATCTTTTTGGTTTTCACAGTAGTACAGGACGAAACAACGCGGTGGGTGATCTGCACACCGATTGGCCTAGCAGGAGTAATCCTAGGCTTTCGTTGGCAAGCTAAGGCCGAATGAGTCTAGTGCGCTGGACAGACCGAAAACTCTGGGTGTTCTGCGTTAGTTTTCTTAGCGTTAGGCGCCTTACTAGCGGCAGCGAAAACTTCCTTGAAGCGCAAAACGACTCGGGGAGTGCTTTGCACACCCTTGCTTGCCCCCGAACACGGTCGAAATAGCACTTATGAATTAAAAGCGGACAAGTCACCTCAGGTTTTCAAGATCATCCAAGCCGCAACACCAACCAGTGCCAAAACAGAGATGCGCCGTGCGAATTTTGCCTGCAACGGATCATCCAACCAATGGCGCGCAGTACCCGATGCGGTGACGATCAAAGCGTGCACTACAGTGGCGACGCCGACATAGATCGACGAAAGTGCGAGCACATCGGAAAATTCAGCCTCTGGTCGCAAAAACGTCGGCATGACTGCTAAATAAAACACCGCAACTTTGGGGTTCAAAAGATTGGTAATCAGACCCCGACGAAAATACTGCGCTAACGATCCCGCTTGCGCAAAGTCGTTCGGTTCAGTAGCGCCACGCCAATCTTGCCAAGCCAGCCAAAGCAGATAGCCAACGCCCGCCCAGCGCACTGCTTGGTAGGCAATCGCGGAATTGGCAATTAACGCGGCAAGCCCAAATGCCGCGACCAACCCTACGATTGATAACCCCAGGCAAACCCCCGCAACCGCGGCAAACCCAGCTTTGCGCCCTTCTGTGGCCGCCAGTATTGCAAGGTAGGCCATGTTAGGCCCGGGCGTAAGTTCGATGAGCAGCGATGTCAGCGCAAAGCCCGCAAGAGTGCTTGGGTCTGGCAATGATTTCTCCGGGGAAAGCGATTAGCGAATCGGCGCTATTGAACGATGCTGTTGCTTTGCGTAAAGGCAGTGGCTAAAAGGCAAATTCTGAGACAAATTTAATGTTGCTTGAACTGGAGTACTTATGAAATTTGGTTACACCATTGTTTACATCCCCGATGTATCAGCATCCCTAGACTTCTTCGAAAAAGCTTTTGGTCTTTCGCGCCGTTTTGTTCATGAGTCAGGCGACTATGGCGAGCTGGATACTGGCGAAACAACGCTTGCCTTTGCCTCTAATGAATTAGGGCACATGAACCTGCCTTGCGGATTTATCGCCGCAAGCGCATCGCCGAAACCGCTTGGTTTTGAACTGGCTTTTGTAACCTCAGACATTGCGCAAGCACATGCTGTAGCCCTAGTTGCGGGCGCGACTGAAATCAAGGCACCGGAAGCCAAACCATGGGGCCAAGTTGCGTCGTATGTTCGCTGCCCAGCCGGCATTCTGGTGGAACTGTGCACGCCGGTGGGGGGCCAATTTGCTGCCTAATCTTAAGCACATGAAAGTGGTTGCAATGTTGCTGATCAGCTCCCTAGTCGCTTGCGCCAGTGTGGTGCCAACTCGAGCTGATCAAGTAACAGTGACTGCGCAGCACCTTAACGATTCCTGCGCGCGCGGCGATCAGAATGTATTGCTTCTCATAGAAAATGGCGGCGCTACGCCGATCGCATTCGCACTTGGGAAAGCCAGCGGGGGAGCGTCGCCGACCTCCGAGCGCATCAAGGCCAAATAAAAAGGGCTGAGTCCTGTGTAGTACAGAACTCAGCCCTCTATGGTTTGACCCCAAACTCAACTGTCCAAATTTCGGGGGCAGTTCAGAAGCGGTTTTTTCGCGCTACTTAAAAGCGTAGGATCAAGGCGTACCTTGAACCGTCAACGTCATACGTGCTTGAGGAATGATCGGAGCATCTTCAAAGCCGTTGCCGAACAACTCGGAAACAAACGCATCTTGACCTACGAAACGCACGTCACCAAATGTTGGTGTCGCTGCAGCTGCAGTCATTGTGACCGTTATCGTAAGTACTTGCGTTTGCGCTAGGCTGCCGTTGAATGCGAACGATGCCGGGCTGACCGAAACCGTGGTGCCCGCAGGTGCGCCAGTGGTTACCGCTGTCCAGTTAGTCGGGCGTGTACGGGTGTTACGCAAAGTCCGCGTAAAGACGTAGCTACCGGCCATTTGAGTGTTGCGCATGCTGGGCGAATTTAGCTGGCGAACGGCATTTTGGTTTGTGGTAACTGCAGGGTCGGCGGCTACGAAATTAGCAAATGTTTCGTTCATTACAAAACCAGCCATGGCTGCGCGACGCAAATCGCTACGCCCGTGACCAACGTCGTCACTCGTCCAAGCGGTAACTTCGTCAGGCTTGCGGCCACCGGTTGCTGCAGTCAACATCAACGCAGATTTAACTTCTGTCGGCGTCCAAGCTGGATTTACCGCACGAATCAATGCTGCTGCGCCCGCAAGGTGTGGTGCAGACATAGACGTACCCGTCAAGAAACCAAATTGACCAGCAACATCACTTACTGCCGCGTAAATATTGGTGCCAGGCCCGGTAATGTCAGGCTTGGTGCCGTCATGCCCAATATAGGTATTGCTACCCACGGTGGTGGTGCCAATAATGTTCGGCCCGGTCAAGCTGGAACCGTTGAGCACGTCGGCAACTGCAGGGCTGACAATACGCAGCGATGGTGCAACGATCGTCATTGATGCGGTTGGATTTGTATTCAAGAAATCACGTAATGCATAGCCCGCTGCTTGGCGGATAAAAATCGACGGGATAGTGGTACCGTCCACTGCCATATTCAACGGTGCGCCGGTGGTGCGGTCATACATCACTACGCCAATTGCACCTGCAGCGCTGGCGTTATTGATTTTTTCAACAAACGAGCATGCTGTTGCGGGTGCTGGCGGCCCACGTTGAATTAGCGCAATTCTTCCAGTCATTGAACCCGCCGCAAAACCGCCACTTGCGGTACAGCCGTATTCGTTACCCAACAGCACCGCAGAAGCGACTTGCGAGGTAATTGTGGCGGTGAATCCCACGGAGCTGGTTTGACTTGGAACGTTTTGCAAGCTGCCGACAAGGCTAACCGGGTTGGTAATGACGCGGTCATGCGAGGAGTTCGCCACCGTCATAACCCACGGACCACGGTGATTTACCGCGCCTGTTGGAATGTCATTCGGTGCAGCACGGGTATTGCCAGCCGACGCAGAAACCAAAATATCTGCATTGAGCATGTCTAGAAAACCGCGATCATTATCCGACCAAGGATTGGTACCGCCTGAAACTGAAAAGTTTACGACGTCCACGCCGTCAACAATCGAGGCATTAATTGCGGCTGCAATCGCAGCACCTGGGCAGGTGCTTGTGCAAATTTTGTATGCAATTACTTTTGCACATGGTGCGACCCCAGAAATCGGGAACATTAGGTTAACGCCAGCGACATTTAATGGCGGAGTTAAGCTGTTACCTACCGCAGTGGACGCCGTATGCACGCCATGCCCGCCTGAATCAGCAGCAGTATCTTCCGGATCCCCACCAATACAGCCGCTTTGGTTACAGTCTTTTGCCGCGATAACTTTTGGGCTTGCCAGTGTGAAACCGCAACTTGCGTCGTTAGCAAACGATGGGTGATCCTGATTCGCACCTGAGTCAAACACACCAACTACAACGCCTTGACCACGATTGCCTTGGCTGGTCGGTGTGGCTGTACCACCCCAAATAGCAGGCGCGCCGATGAAGCCTGGGCCAGCATCGGTGTTAATTTGATAGATCACTTCCGCTTCAACTGAGACGATCCCCGGGATGTTTGCCAGTTCCTTCGCTTCGGCAGCACTCAATTTTGCCGCAATGCCGTTCATCGTGACATCGTAGCGATGCGTGGGCTGCACAGCTCGGCCGGTTTTCGCGGCGATTTGGCTCAAGTAAGAATCTTGTTGCGTTTTCAAATAGTCGCGATATTGAATCGCTGCTGGCGAACGTGCGTCCAACTTACGGGTACCCGTCGCCTGTGGCGTGGTGGCCGCGAATGCGCGGTTTTGCCCCGAGTTGTAAAGCAAGCCGGGTTCAACAAATTTAATAATGTAGACGGACGAACTTTCGTTGGCGACAAATGGATCTCTCTCTGCACTGGATTGCGCAGACAAGGACGAAATCACGCAGACTGATGCGAGTGCTGCCGCGAGGTGAAACTTTTTCATAGAAAACTCCAATTACGGATTCTTGCAGAGGCCCCTAAACATGAACAAAACTTAGGGTTGATAAACACCGGCATAATATAGCCGAAGAAATGTCCGACTTGTGTCAAAAATCTGATTGTTTACCCTTCGTTTTGGTGCGCGTTAAGTCAGACCGTTTGCGCAATTGTCGGCAAAATCGCCACCAGAATTTGCGCGCCTATGCCCCGAATTGAGCTGAATCGTCGTGAAAAATTCATCAAAAACAACACTACGCGCTATCCGACTTGCAGCATAATGCGCGCCCAAACCACCAAGCTTGAGCCGAAAAACCATGGTCAAACCGCTGCCGCGTCTGAAACTTCAGGGCTTTAACAA
>JAYVAQ010000644.1:0-4944 GCA_043750875.1 Rhodanobacteraceae bacterium | reverse complement strand
CGAATGTATATGACACATTTAAACAGCTAAGCGAATCTAGTTAGCTATGCATCCGCTGAATAGTGTCTGCGCTTCACCAAGGCAGCGATTTACCATCATAGTTAAAGAAACCGCCGCTTTGCGCCAAGCTTAGCGAACTCAACAGTTGTTGTTGCCCCTGCACCGATTCGGACAATGACAGCGGTGCCTGTTCGCCACCCATTCGTGTTTTCACCCATCCCGGGTGCAGCGCTGCTGCAATGACGCCTTGTTCGCGCAGATCAATAGCGATGTTTTTGACCACCATATTGAGCGCGCATTTCGACATTCGATAAGCGTAGGAACCGCTTGAGCCGTTGTCGCCAATCGAACCCATCAGACTAGACTGGAACGCATAAATCTTGCGCGCTGATTGCGTCACATTTTTCACCAATGCCTCGGCAAGCTTTAACGGTGCCACTGCGTTAATTTGAAAAAGTTGCAGCGCCGCTGCAGCGTCAATGTCGCCAAAAAGTTGGCGCGTACCATTAACGCCGGCATTGAAGAAAACTAAGTCGAGCGCGGCATCGCCGAGTTCGGCCTTGAGTTTGGCGGGTGCGTCTGCCTGCACTGCATCATAGGCAAGTACTTTAATCAGCTCAGCATTTTTACGTGCAAATTGATTGAGCTCGTCCGCCTCGTCCGGCACTCGCGCTGTCGCGTATACAAAAACACCTTGTTCAACGTATCTGCGCGCATGTTCGAAGCCGAGGCCACGATTGGCCCCGGTAATCAGTACTTTCTTCATCAAATGCCTACCTATTTAATTGCAGTTTGCCAGTCAGAGTTATTCAAATCCATCACGCATAAGCTGATCAGCATTCACTTCATAAGTCCATACACCACGGCCTAATGTGCCCGCGATCAGAGTCTTTTGGGATTTTATGTAGCGCAAATCAAATACCAGAACATCCGGTAGGGCACTGCCCAAACGCCCCCATACGGTGCCAAATGCAGGCACTGAGTAAACGCCTGAGCGGGTGCCTATCACCACGCTATCGCCGTCCGCATCGGAAATATATTCAATGGTGCGGAAGTCTTGCGAACTTATGCTTGCCAGATTGCCGGTGACATTGGTCCAAATTACGCCGCCATCATTGCTGGCAAATACTTGATCGTTATCAATCGCGAACACTCGGCTAGAGTTTGTCGGATCCATGGCGACATCAGTCACCTCGGCCGCGCCGGCCGGTAGCGCGGTAGTCTGGGTAATCGCACCGCCTGCGCCACTGCGTTTCCAAACGGCAGCGAGTTTGCCAACATAAATTGCGTCGGGGTCATTCGTTGCGCCATACGCCACGGCTTGGCGGTTCGAGCCAGGTGCGCCCAGCGAAGTCAAAGTAGGTGCGCCGGTGCTGGTATTGGTGGATTCGTACAAATTATTTAAACCGCCAACTAAAAGCCGGCCAGGGTTGGTTATATTGAGCTCGAATGGCGTAACAAATTGGTTGTCAGACGGCGTAAGCACCGGCAGCCCTGGCATTGTCAAACTTGTAATGAAAGCGTTTGCAGCGTCGTATTGTGCACGGCGAAAGCCGCCTAAATTTTGCGAGCTCAAATAGCGGAAACTGCCGCTGGGCCCGAGACTTGCGCTATCAACTGCAACATCACCGCCATCGCCGCCATTAATCAATATCCAGCGCGGATTATTTGCTGCTTGCTGTTGGTGCGTGCCGTTATCTTGCGTGCCAATAATCAGCGCGTTGGTAATCGTATCCTTGGCAAGGTTGTGCACTTCAATGACATTTAAATCGCCAATCACTGAACCCCAAGTGCGTGTGCCGGCGCTGGGATTGCTGAGGCGATAAATGCCACCGTCATCAGATTCCAATAGATTGCCATTCGCATCAAATGCCATGGCACGTGAATCCGCGTGCGGTGCGGTGTTGTTCGCGCCTGCATCCATCACAAATGTGTTCTGTGACGCAATTGGGAGGCTGGCATCTAGGCGTGCAACGCTTCCGGTAAATGGGCTGGCGGTAATTCGATCACCGCTGAGATAAACCACATTAGGATTGCTCGGATCCGCCACCAGTGCTGTATTTACTGTACCTTGCCCCCCTGGATGTACTGCTGGCACTGCGAGTGCAGTCCAGGTTACGCCTAAATCTGGCGAGCGATAAACGCCATTGATAATGCCCGAATTCACTACCGCTGCAAACAATACCGAGCCACTACCCGCCGTGATGCGCAGGCTCGATGTACTGTTCAAATTGGCGATACCGGCACTGATGTCAGTCCAAGTTGCACCTAGATCATCACTGCGCAAAAATTTAGGCGATGCACCGCGCACGCCTATCAGCAAGCGATTTGGACTCAGTCTATCTTCACTCAACGCACCAATGCCGCCGGTGGGCAAGCCGTTAGTGCCAGAAATTAAAGTCCACGTCGCGCCGGTGTCGGTGCTGCGAAATAGGCCGCCGCCAAAGGACGCGGCAAATAACGTATTACCACGTGCGACCACTGAAATGAGCTTTTGTCCAAGTAAGGTGTTGCCACCGAGCTGGCTCCATGTGGTGCCGCCATTGGTGCTGCGATAGACGCCGATTTCATCGTCGCCACGTTGGGCGAAATTGCTCCAACGGCCGGTGCCCGCAAGTATTGTTTGGCGACTCGCGTCAGTAGGGTCAAACACAATTGCGCCGATTGATTGCGAGGGCATGGAATTTGTCAGCGGTATCCAAGTCGGGCGCGCCGCCGTGGCGTTACTTGTGCGCCAAACGCCGCCATTGACCGCACCAATGTAAAGGACGTCAGCGTTGGTCGGGTGCGCCGCGATTGAATGGATGGCGCCACACACTTCGTTGTCTGGTGGTACGCGCACTTGCGCCGATTGCGTAGGCGCAGGGCCGCGTGACGTCCAAACACCGCCGGCATTGATGACCCGGGCGGGTGCAAGTTCAGAGAGTATAGGCGGCATTTTTTGCACGCGAAACTCGGCCGGGTCTACGGGTTCGGCATCAGAGCCACCCGGTGTTGCTTGGGCCAATCCGCTTGAGATGGCCAGTGCAAGCAAAAGCTGCGCGCTTACTTTGACGAGTTTACTTTCGACCATGTTTTTTCTCCGTAGGTGTTGGCTCGGGTGACTTGAATTTGCCCGATTCTTGACGTCGAGCGGCGCGCAGATAGTGCCAGCAAAAATGCGAATTTTGCGTCTGTGCCTGCAAATTTTGGCTGCAATTTTTCTTGTTTGTCGATTTAGATTTGGTCTATAATTTCAGTAATTTCTGAAACAACAGGTGTGTCATGAAGTTATCGCCATTGGTATTACGTTTTGTCTTGCACTTTGGTGAGATGGGCAGTCGTTGGGGAATTAATCGCACGGTGGGTCAGATCTATGCGCTTATTTTTTCTTCGCCGCAGTCATTGAATGCCGACGAAATCGCCGAGTCATTAGATGTGTCCCGCTCCAATGTCAGCATGGGTTTGAAAGAGCTGCAGAGCTGGAGTTTGGTGCGCTTAGAACACCGCGTAGGTGATCGCCGAGACTATTTCCGCGCACCGGAAGATGTCTGGCAAATTTTCCAGACCTTGGCACAAGAGCGTAAGAAGCGCGAAGTAGATCCGACGCTCTCGATGTTGCGCGAAGCGGTGATGGAATCAGTTGCTGAAGACTCGGATCGCTATGCGCAAAAGCGCATGCAGGATATGCACGATTTGATCGAACTGGCGACCAGCTGGTTTGCAGAAGTGCAGCGTATGGATCAAGCGACGCTTAAAACGCTGATGAAAATGGGCACCCGTGTACAAAAAGTCTTGGAGTTTAAGTTGGTCGGATCGGGTGCGGCAAAAAAGAGTTGAAGCGCCGTACTTAATTAAACAATTTCTAATAGGTTTGTAATCTTAAAGGAGCCACCATGGACGCCTTAGTGCTTGCGCGCGCCCAATTTGCCGCAAACATTAGTTTTCACATCTTATTCCCGACCATCAGCATCGCGCTCGCTTGGTTATTAGTGTTTTTTAAAATTCGCGAAACGCGCTCAAAGCAACCGGTGGTTTGGCAAGCCCTGTATGGGTTCTGGGTGAAAGTGTTTGCGCTATGTTTTGCCCTGGGCGTGACCAGTGGCATCACCATGAGTTTTCAATTTGGCACCAATTGGCCGGGCTATATGAATACCGTGGGTAATGTCGCCGGGCCGTTGTTGGCTTACGAGGTGATGACCGCATTTTTTCTTGAAGCAAGTTTTTTAGGCGTAATGCTGTTCGGCCGCTCTAGGGTGAGCAATCGCGTGCATTCTGGCGCGACTTTATTGGTCGCGTTCGGCACCACCCTGTCGGCATTTTGGATTCTGGCGCTTAATTCTTGGATGCATACGCCTGCCGGTCATGTCGTTAAAACGGTTGCAGGCGTTACTACGGTCGATGTGGTGAATTGGTGGGCGGTGATTTTTAACCCCTCATTTCCGTACCGCTTGAGCCACATGCTGTGCGCCTCAATTTTGACTGTAGCGTTTTTAGTGATCGGACTTAGCGCTTATCGATTGCTAAAAAAAGACGCAAAACCGGAGGCAAAATTGGGTCTAGTCGTCGGTTTAGTGATTGCCGCAGTTGCCGCACCCGCGCAGATTTTCTTGGGCGATTTGCATGGGTTGAATACCTTGAAACATCAACCGGCAAAAATTGCCGCGATTGAAGCGGTATGGGAAACGCAAAAAGGTGCCGCGCTGACGCTTTTTGGCATCCCTGACGAACAGTCGCGCAGCACGCATCTTGCGATCGAAATCCCCAAACTTGCCGCCTTGGTGTTGACGCATCAAGCAGACGGCGAGATAAAAGGCTTGAACGATTTTCCGCAACATCCGCCGGTCAAGCCTTTGTTTTTCGGCTTTAGAATCATGGTGGGTATTGGTGTGTTGATGCTGGCATGTGCCTGGTTCGGCACGTTTTTGACCTTAAAAAAGCGTGCGATGCCGGCCTGGTTTTTGC
>JAYVAQ010000643.1:0-2253 GCA_043750875.1 Rhodanobacteraceae bacterium | reverse complement strand
TTAGTGTGCCACCCGACCCGGTGCCACCGCCGTCCGGCACGCCGATCAGCTTGTGTAGGCGGCTGTCATAGGAAATTCCACGGCTTGCGACACTGGATTCGGCCAACACATGCACGCGCAAATTCGTTAGCGCCGCTGCGCGCAGCGTGCCACCCGTGCTGGCATAGCTTGAAATACTTGGCGACAGACTTTTGTAGGTGCAATTTTTAGCATCAATAATGAGCGTGGCTAAGCTACCAGCAAATGTCAGCGTGTCAGGCGCGGCTGACGTGCGCGTGATCGTCGCACCGCTGAAGGCGTGCACGCCAAGATAATTAGGTAGCTCATAAAGTGCGCGAAATAGTGTTTCCTGTTTCGCGCCGCGGCTGGTGGCATTGCCGGCATCGGTAAAGCCAACCGTGGCCTTGATGTAGGGGGAGCCACTACCGGCAGGCAAGGCATAGTCGCTAGGCGCATAACTGGCGCGGCGATCAAAGCGAATATTTTGATAAATGGAACGACACCCTGCTTGAGGCGCACATTCGCAACGTCGTGCAAACGCGGGGCGGCGCCATTGGTGGCACCAGTGCCGGCGCCATGAGTCAGGCGCAGCACTGCTTTTGTGGCAGCAGCGATTTGATCTCAAGCGATGTCATGCGGGATGCGAAAACGCCCTATCTAGATGACGTGAGTGCCCCTGGAACTTCCGCGATTCACGCGGATTTTCTTGGCTTTGTGCCGAACGCGGTCATCGACACGCATTTTACTCAGCGAGGCAGGCTGGGCCGCTTAATCGGAATTATGGCGCGTGCCATTGAGGATTCCGGCGATCACACGATTTTTGCCATGGGTATTGATCAAAAGACGGGCGTAGTCATTCAAAACGGCATTGCTGAAGTGATTGGCAACGGTGAAGTGGCGTTTGTCAAGGAATCCGCCAGCAGCCTTCTGCGTCGGGACGCCGGGCGGCCCTTGTTTTACACCGAGTTGGTGTTTGATCGACTCAATGACCAATGGCGGTATGACTTAAGCGCCCGCGCAGCGATCACAACACTCACACCGCCCGGAACCAGCGCGGTCAATTACCCCGGCGATGGCAGCACGAATTTGGGTGCTTTAAGCGTCACCGGCAGCATTGAGGCGGATGCCAATTATTTCGAGAGCCTTGCCCGCTATGCGCCGAATGATTACAGCCTGCTTTCTGGTAGCGCTACCAGCGTCATCAAAGCTTCTGTGGGCTTCACCAATGCTGGCAGTTCCAGCAGCCGCGCAGCCAAACAAGAGAGCATTTTTCGCGCGCTTTTTGATGTCCCCGAAAGGATCGCCGTGCTTGCGTTTAGCGGTGGCACGCTGGCACGCGCCGCCGGTGCGCCCGATAGTTTGAACTTCGGCGGCACGCTGGCAACGATCTTAATCGATGCTAAAACCTGTGACTTCAAGGGCCTTGCGCCCGTCATTTCAAGTTATGCATCGGTTGGCGGCGTGCTACGTACGGCGGCGCTAACGAATTTGCGCGTGCATGTGTTGGCCGAATCCGCACTACCCTCGCGCGGCGTTAGTTTTGATACGCGTCAGCATTTACTGATTGGCAGACCTGCAGAGCTAGCTTTATTTTTTAGCGGTTTTGAAAATTAAATTTTTTCGGTTGAAAATTCAATTCGGCGGCAAACATTTACCAACCTTCAGTACCACGACCAAGATCGCGCTGCCTACTGCTGAAATAGTTCCAGGATTTGTTTTCCTATTCAATGCGCAGCAACACCACCGTCACGTTATCCCTGCCACCGCCCGCTAGCGCCGCCGCAACGAGCCGTTCGGCGGCCGCCTGCGCGATGCTACTGCAAGAAAGAATCTGGGCAATGTCGGTATCGCTCACCGCCTCGGTTAAACCGTCGCTACAAAGCAAAAACTGCATGCCCGGCCGCAGTGTGCCGCGCACGCTATCAATTTGTAATGCCTCTGGGGCGGTGATACCGAGTGCTTGCGTGACCACATTGCGATAACGGCTGGTTTTCGCCTGCTCAGGGCTGATTACCCCGCCATCAATGAGCTCTTGCATAAAGGAATGATCGCGGGAAAGTTGTTTTAGCTCGGCGCCCATCGCCAGATAGCAGCGGCTGTCGCCGACCCAGGCGAGCTCGAAATCGGCGCCGGAAATATGCAGCGCAACCACCGTGCTGCCCATACTGCGGCTACAGTTTTGCTTGCGGCCTTGTTCGCAGATTTCGCGGTTCGCAATCGCTATTGCGTGCGCCAAATCCCGGCCATCAATGA
>JAYVAQ010000642.1:0-2980 GCA_043750875.1 Rhodanobacteraceae bacterium | reverse complement strand
CCGGAAGAGTTCAATCTGAAGTTTCCCGAGGTCAATGGCGCCACCGTAGAAAGTCAAATCAATAACGCGATGAGTTTGAGTGAGCTCAGTATTTGCTTGGGCCAGGAAGGCCGCGAGGACGGTTGGTTTCGCACCCTGCGCAATCTAAATCCACGTATTCGGCCAGACAACCGCATGGCACCGGGAACCAAGGTAAAAATGCCGCAGGCGGCGATGGCGGCGTATCGTGGGCATTGTGACAATGCTGAATTTATGGCGCGCATTTCCGGCTTGCACGAAGCACGCACGCCCAGCGGCGCGGTCTATGTGCCGTATGTGGTGCGCGCAGGCGACACACTGGCAGCGATTGCCAAGCGTACAAGTTGTAGCAATGTCACCGCGATTGCAAATTTGAACGCGATCGCCGCGCCACAATTTGCCCTAAAACTCGGGCAGCGTCTGAAAGTGCCTTCCTGTAGCTAGGTAGCTAGCGGCTACTATTGGATTCGTGTTTCCACATCCTGAGGTTCACCTGTGCTCAAAATCATTGCAGCCTTCCTACTCGCTACCCTGCTAGCTGCCTGTTCAAAGGCACCGCCGCCCGCAGTCGAAGAGCCAAAACCCGCCTATCCAGGCGCTGGAACGGTGATGCAAGATCAGTTCAAAGCCTTGGAAGATGCGAAAAAAGCCGAGCAGATTGGCCTCGAAGCCGAGGCAAAGCGGCGCGCGGAATTTGATCAATAGACAGCCAATGCGCCTGTAACTAGCGGGAATTTGCGCAAAAATGCGTAATGAGAATGATCCTGCTGCCTGAAATGGGCAAATAGGTACAATTACGGTGAAAAATTGGTTAAATTCTTGACGACTTAGGTTGTTTGCAAATATGGTTGCGCCCTCCCTGACATTACTTAAGGCTCAATCCATGCGATTTGTCCTAGCGCTCGGCGTTTGTTTGTTTTCTTCTACGCTCGTTGCTGAGCAGACGGGAAAATCCACACCTAGCGACGCTGCCAACCCCACGCTGTTAGCGCTAACTGATTTAGTCAAACCGACGGGAATACGGGCGGTGGAGCTTTCCCCGGACGGCAAAACGCTTGCGGTGCTGAGCCCACGCGGTGATTACGGTACCGTGCTGTTGTTTATTGACACCGACACACTGACTACAACTGCAGGTTTTGCCGACGACGGCAAAAGTGTGCCCGGCTATGTCAAATGGGTTAGTAATGAACGTCTGATCTTGAACGTGGTGCGAAAATTCGGTGGTTTTGCCAAGCCGGCGCCTACCGGTGAGCTGATCGGACTAAATCGCGAGGGCAAGCAAATGACCCCGCTGTTCGGCGGAGCCGGTGAGAAGCAATTGGGTACACGCATGAAAACACATGCAAGTGACAAGGGCTTCGCTGACATCGTTGACCCATTGGTGCACGACGACAAATTTGCGCTGATGAGCATCAACGCCTACTCGGCAGAGGGATCCTTTACCGAGCTATTTCGCATGAATGAGCTTTCTGGCCTGCGCACGCGACTGATGCGCGCGCCGCTCAATTGGGGTCAATTTTTCATTGATCACCTCGGTGCCGCGCGTTTCGTCTACGGCACTGGCTCTGACGGCGGGCGCAAAATCTATCGCCGAAATGAAAACGATTGGGAGCAAGTGCAAGACAGTGCTAACGAGGATGGCGGCTATCTGACGCCCATTAGTTTCGCGCGCGATAACGAACATTTCTATGCCATGTGGGCCCCGGAAAAAGGCCCAGAACGTTTGGTTTTGGTGGATGCAAAAACGATGAAATACGAAGTCGTTTTCACGCCAAAGTCGGCTAACCCAGTGGCCGTCTTTCATACCGCCGACCGTAAAGATATTTACGCCGTGCAAACGCAAGACGGTGCCGCAAAAATTGAAATCATTAACGAAAAAGTACCCGAAGCAAAAACCTGGCGCGCCTTCGCAAAAAACTTTCCCGGCAGCTTGGTTCAGCCCGCTGGCTACAGCACCGATGGCAAAAAAGCGCTGTTCAAAGTCAGCGCCAGCAACAACAGCGGCGAGTACTATTTGTTTGATTTAGACAAACGCGCGGCCAAGCTGTTGTTTGCTGTTGATACCTGGATGGATCCAGAACAAATGGCGAAGACAACCGCGTTTGAAGTCAAAGCGCGGGACGGCCTGATGCTGCATGGTTACCTGACGCTGCCGAATGCTGCGGAACAGAAAAATTTGCCGATGGTGGTGCTGCCGCACGGTGGGCCACACTTTGTCCGTGACGACGATTCCTACGACGAATGGGCGCAGGTGCTGGCCAGCCGAGGCTATGCGGTACTTAAAGTCAACTTTCGCGGCTCCGGTGGCTACGGCGACGACTTTCAAACCGCTGGTTATCGCGAATGGGGCGGTGCGATGCAAGACGACGTCACCGATGCGACCCAATGGGCCGTGAAACAAGGCATTGCAGATGCGGATCGCATCGCAATTGCTGGCGCCAGCTACGGTGGCTACGCGGCGCTGATGGGGGCGGCGCGCGAGCCCAAACTGTATCGTGCTGCGATTAGTTATGTCGGTGTTAGCAACCTGGATCTGCTGCATTCGATCGACGATTCAGCCTACGATGAGCAATACCTTAAGCGTGCGATCGGCGTGGATAAGTCAGTGCTTAAAAATCGTTCGCCAGTAAATCTGGTGGCGCAAATTAAAGCGCCGGTACTGATTATTCATGGACGCGAGGACAAAACAGTGCCCGTGGTGCACGGGCGCAGTATGCGCGATGCACTACAGAAAGCAAAAAAGCCGGTCGAATATTTTGAAGTAGAGTTCGAAATGCATGGCTTTTATAAGCAAACGAACAAAGTCGAGGCCTACACCCGTATGCTGGCATTTTTGGATAAGCATTTGGCGTTGCGATCTGAAGCAACAAAACCCTAATGGCAATTCCAATTTTGCCCATCACGATTAAGACAAATAAGGCCCACTCAATGCGATTTGCCCTAGCGCTTGGCACAATTTTAA
>JAYVAQ010000641.1:0-3282 GCA_043750875.1 Rhodanobacteraceae bacterium | reverse complement strand
TGATCGGCACCAACGCGGCGGGCAATGCCGCTATCGGTAACGAGCTCGCCATTGCCCTCGTACAGGTTGGCGGAAAAAACACGGTGATCGGCGGCGCAGCGCCCGCCGCCCGCAACCTGATCTCCGGCAACGGCACTGGCATCCTTATTTCATCGCCAAGCACGCCGATTTTGGGCACGCAAATTCTGGGCAATTTGATCGGCACCAATGCGGCGGGAACTGCAGCACTAGCTAATGCTGTTGGCGTGGACTTGAAAGCGGGAACAAACTTTGTGCAGTTCCTAGGCGATGGCACCGCAGCCGGTCGCAATGTGATTTCCGGCAATCGCTTGCGCGGTGTCGGAATCGGTGGCGCCGGGGGTACCAATGGCCATCGTGTAATTGGTAACTACATCGGCACCGATGTCAGTGGCACTCGCCCGTTGGGCAATATCGTCGGCGTGCAATTGGACGCTGGCGTCAACGGCGTACCGCCGCCATTGGTGGGTGGCACAGCACTAGGCCAGGGGAATATAATTGCGTTCAATGTCACCGGGGTCGCCACCCGCAGTAGCCGTGGGTATGTATCGAGCAACCATATTTTCGCCAATAGCGGGCTCGGCATTACCAGCAGATCTGGCGATAACGGCATTGCCAACGCGCGTCTGGCAAATGACATTGGTGACCCCGACGCAGTCGCTAACAACGGCCAAAACTTCCCCGAATTCAGCGCATTTTCGGTGCTCGGCAGCAACATCAATCTAAGTTACCGCGTCGATTCGACCATGATCAACAGCGCCTATCCCATCCGCATTGAATTCTTCAAAGCCGATGGGGATGAAGGTCGCACTTTTTTGTTCAGTGACAGCTACCTAAGCGCAGAGGCCCAGTCGATCAAGAATCTCGCAGATCGGCCACTGCCAAACGGTGTGAATTTCAGCTCAGACGATGTCATTGTCGCTACCGCCACCGATGCCAATGGCAACACCAGCGAATTTTCCTTCCAGCCCATAACAATGCTGATTGAAGCGCCAGTGCCTAGCGCCTGCGGTGGCAACGTGCGAATCTTTTGCGATGCCTTTGAGAGCGATCCGCAGCGCGCTATCGAAGTCAGCGTGCGCGCCATCAGCCCGTTATTCAAACCGAATGGCAATGTCCGTTTGAACGATAGTCGCGGCGCCTCGTGCACGCTGTCCTTGTTGCCAAATGCAGTGGTACTGGGCAGTTCTGGGAGCTGCATATTGGTCGGTTCCGGCGCACCTGGGCCGATTACCATTACTGCGGTTTACGATACTTTTAGCGGCGCTTTTGGTGATACGACAACTGGCACCAATGTTACGGTAGTTAGTAACTTTACTTTGTGACTGACAAAAAGCACTGCCCAACATATCAATCTCAAGAATCGAGCAACTTCAGTCCAGAAGGATCAGTGCGACTGATCAAATCTTCCGCCGCCATCGGATGACCGAAGTAATGCCCCTGAAATGCATCGCAGCCCATCGCAGCAAGTAGCTCATACTGGCCAACGGTTTCCACACCTTCGGCGATTACCCGCAACCCTAAACTTCGGCCCAGTGCGACGATGGTGCGCGCGATCATGGTGTCGTTTGGATCAGTAAGCAAATCGCGCACGAACGATTGATCGATCTTTAGCTGCTCCAGTGGCAAACGCTTTAAATAGGAAAGCGATGAATAACCGGTACCGAAATCATCCAGCGAAAAGCCGACGTCAAACGCTTTGATCGCGTTCATTTTGACGATCACCTCCTCAACATCGTCGAGCAATGTGCTTTCGGTCAGTTCTAATTTGAGTTGGCTGGGCTTTGCGCCGGTGGTTTGAAGTGCGTGCGCGATACTGGCAACGAAGTCGCTTTGGGCAAATTGCGACGCGCTGACGTTGACCGCAATGCTCCATAAAGCGCGCTCTGGATCGGCGGACCACAGCGCCAACTGCGCACACGCGGTTTCCAATACCCATTGGCCCAGGGGCAGTACCAAACCGGTGGTTTCTGCCAACGGCACGAAATGCCGTGGTGCGATCATGCCGCGCGTCGGGTGATTCCAGCGCACCAGCGCTTCCGCGCCGATGGCCTGACCGGCGCGGTTGATCTGAATTTGGTAGTGCAATACGAACTCATGCGCTGCTAGCGCCCGCCGCAAGTCTTTTTCGAGCGCGTCGTGCATTGCCACGGCGGCCTGCATTGCCGGGTCAAAAAAGCGTGCGGTATTTCGCCCAGCAGACTTGGCTTGATACATTGCAACATCCGCGCGTTTGAGCAGCTCTTCAATTCCCTCGCCATCGCCGATAAAAACGACAATACCAATGCTGGTGGTGCTGTCATAGGAATGCCCATGCAAATCGTAGGCATGGCCGAATACGTCGAGTATTTTTTTTGCGGTTATTTCGGCCTGCGTTGCGGCTTCATGGGCGTGCATGCTTAATGCTTCTAATAGCACGACAAACTCGTCGCCACCCAAGCGCGCCACGCTATCGCCATCGCGCACACATGACTGCAAGCGCTTAGCGACCTGTTCCAAGAGTACATCGCCTACGCCGTGTCCTTGCGTGTCGTTCAACAGCTTGAAGTGATCTAAATCTAAAAACATCAGCGCGCCGTGCTGGCCGGTACGCGCCGACGTCAGCATGGCTTGGCGCAAGCGATCTATTAGTAACCGACGGTTCGGTAGGCCGGTTAGCAGGTCATAGAAGGCTAGGCGGCGAATTTCTTCGACATCCTGCCGGTGCTGGCTAATGTCTTGAAATGCGCCCAGAAGTTTCACCGCGCGGCCTTGCTCCATAATCGCCACACCTTGCGCCCGTACCCAAATATTGCGGCCTTTTTCAGTACGCAACGGCAATTCTAAATCCCACGGCGCGCCGTGATCGATGCCCGCTTGCACGGCGCTGCTGATACTTGCCCGAGCCTCCGGCGCGTAATACTCGATCGCTTGGTCCAGCGTGATCGGCACCGCCGGGTCATGCTCATGAATGCGGCAAGTTTCCAGCGTCCAGATCAAGTTCATGCTGCGCAGGTCCAGCGCCCAACCGCCAATTTTGGCCATCTCCCCGGTGCGCTCAAGCAATTCGGCGGTGGTTTGTAGCGTTGCCTGCACCCGGTGTGCTTCGGTTACATCGCTAAAGACCAGTACCACGCCCACGATATGGCCATCCGGGCCTTTGATTGGTGCGGCACTATGCGAGATCTGTAACTCAGCCTCACTGCGGGTGCGCAGGGTCATATGTTTGGTCAGCACCAATGGCTGACCGCTACGCATCACTAAATCAACCGGATTTACCACGGG
>JAYVAQ010000640.1:0-3823 GCA_043750875.1 Rhodanobacteraceae bacterium | reverse complement strand
CAATTTCTTGGCCGATGCCAGTCGATGACCCTCCACCTTGGCTCCCTTTATTACTCCTAAAAAGAGCCAGTGAAAACCATAAAAGCCTGTCGAAGCATGACGCCCCAGTCTTCGTGATGCCAAACAGCTTCGTTAGCAACTATGCGGCTCTGCCCTTCGACAAGCTCAGGGCGAACGGTTCTTTCATCAAACTTCCCAATCTTTTTTTGCACCATTAGCTGTCGAGTAAACCACGAAAAGGCAAATAGGCAACCCGTGTGCCGGCGGCGAGTTCGCATTCGCCCTCGGGCAAGTCGATAACGCCATCGGCTTCGACTAGACCGCGCAACATCGCCGAGCCTTGCCCTGGCAAGGCGCGCACGCTAACCGCCAGCGGACTACGCAGCAATTGCGCCCGCAAAAACTCGCGGCGTGCGTGGGTTTTGCGTATAGGTTCGGACAGCTCTAGCCAAAAGGGTGCCAAATTTGATGGCTCACGCCCGCACAGCATCTCCACAGCGGGTTTAGCTAGCATTAGAAATGTGATGAATACGCTGACCGGATTGCCCGGAAGCGCCAGCACCGGCTTGCCATTTATTTCACCAAACAACGCGGGCATGCCGGGCTTCATCCGTACGCGATAAAAATTCACATGGCCCAGTTCACGCAGGAGCTTAGGCAAAAAATCAGCATCGCCAACCGATGCACCGCCGGTGCTAATCACCAAATCCGCAGCACGTACCGCTGATTCCAGCGCACTCGCTACCGCCGCTTGCGTGTCCGCCATAATCGGTGCGCTGATCACGTGCGCGCCAAGCTTAGTTAGCTGCACGTTCAAACTCGCGCGATTGCACTCATATATTTGCCCGTAAGCTAACTTTTCGCCTGAATTTTTTAACTCGTCGCCGCCCGCCAAAACAAGCACGCGTGGCCGCGCAAACACGCGAACCGTGGTCAAGCCAAAGGCATGGAGTAGCGCGAGCTCGGCTGCACCCAGGCGTGTTCCTATGCGCAGCGCGAGCTGGTTTTTTTCAAAATCCTCACCGGCACTGCGCACAAATGCGCCGCTTTTTGCCTCAACCCGGAAATGGACGAGTTTTTCCGTGTCGCCTTCCGGCGAGACTTGTACGCCGTCAAGTTCACACTGTTCTTGCATAATCACGCAATCGGCACCTTTAGGCATCGCGGCACCCGTGGTCACGCGTATGCAGTGCTTAGGTAACAGTTGGGTGTCGCTCGAACCTGCCAGCACCGCGCCTTGAAGCGCAAGTATTCCGTCAGTCAAATCTGCGGCGCGCAGCGCATAACCATCCATGCTGGAGTTTGCAAACGGCGGTAAAGCGATGGGTGCGTAAAGCGTTTCACCCAGTGTTCGCCCAATCAATTCTGACAAATCGGTAGTGCTCACCGTCTCGACCGCCATGCGCCGCCCCGCCAGCGCCGCAATGATCGCGACCCGCGCTTGCTCCAAGCTCAGCCGTTCTTGCATGCTAGTTTCGCGCTTAAGCCAGCACCGCCGTGCTCAACTTGCGGCGATAGTCGGCAACGATTTCCGCGTCATCAATGACCTTAAACGCGTCCAACATGCTGCGACGGCCTAGATCAGTTTCAAATTTTCGATCCGTGCGCAGTATCGTTAAAAACTGATCCAGCGCTGCCGTGACTTGCCCGGCACTAAGAAAACGTGCACCTAATTGGTGCCGCGCGCTTAAATTTTTCGCATCTTTGGCGATCGCGTCCTGCAAATCAATGGCGCTGGGTGCGCGCTCAGCGATCGCCAAAAACTCTAGCCGAATGTGTACGCGCTTTGCGCTATCGCTGTCTGCAAGGGTTTTTAAGCTCTCAAGCAATTCGCGCGCGCTTTCTGCATCACCGGATTGTGCAAGCAGATCAGCCAGTTCGACCCGGTGTTCTTCTTTCTCAGGCTCGGCAGTCGCCTTTTCCTGTAGCGCCAAGATTCGCTCTTCCAAGTCCGGTGCAATCATCGCGTCCGCCTCGTCGTCACTAGCAATTTCAGCTTCCACGACTTGCGCGGTCAAATGCTTTGCCAAAAACGCACGAATCGCGCCTTCAGGCTGCGCGCCCATAAAACCGTCCACAGGCTTACCATCTTTAAACAACACCACCGTGGGCAAACTACGAATACCAAACATCTGCGATAACGCAGGTTCTTCGTCCGTGTTGACCTTGGCAAGCTTCAAGGCTCCATTGTGGCTGTCGACGACGCGCTCTAAGGTTGGCATTAAAGTGCGGCACGGGCCGCACCATGGCGCCCAAAAATCGACCAGCACTGGCGTCGTTAACGAGGCCTCCATAACTTCAGTTTCAAAATTGCTCTGGGTAGTAACGATCGCGTTGCTCATGCTTGATTCTCAACTGAAGACGTAAATGACTAGTGTCGCCCAATTTGGGGCCAGCGCGCGTGAATGCAAGCGCGGTCGCGCACTTTGCCTTGATACACTTGATAGTCGGTGCCAATACTGTCAAATGATCAGCATGTGAATAAACCGGCATCGCTTGATTTTTGCCGCATCGCGCCCAGCTTTAAGTTAACTTCATCTGAGCAAATATTTATGCGCTGGCTTTTCGAAAAATGGCGGCTTTACCGGGCCAGTAAGCTTAAATGGCAGGAGCACGAACCCTGGTTTCAAGCGGTTTTATATCGCGTGCCCGGCTTAAGTCGGCTTGCGAATCCCGAAAAAGCAACATTGCGGCAACTGGTCAAAGAATTTTTGGTCGATAAAAAAATTTATGGCGCCGGTGGCCTAGAAATTGATTTGGGCCTGAAAATTAAAATTGCCACGCTCGCCTGCTGGCCAGCGCTACACCTTGGATTTGGCGCGTTGGCCGGGTTTTCTAGCGTGGTGGTATACCCAGAGGGCTTTCGGGCGATGCGCAGCAAGATCGATGCGCAAACGGGGCTGGTTATTGAATATGAGCAAGAAATGGCGGGCGAAACCTCTCAGCATGGCCCGGTCGTGCTATCGAAAGAAGATATCGAACGCGGGCTTGCCGGAATCGGACGTGTGGGCAATGTCGTGATCCACGAAATTGCCCACAAAATAGATGCGCTGGGTGGCACGATCAATGGCGTGCCGCCGCTGCACCCGGATATGTCGGTGCAGACTTTTTCGAACTCGCTTAGGCTAGCGTTTGAGTCACTCAAGCAAGATATTGCCTACGGCACAGCGCAAATTGACAGCTATGCCGCGCACAGCCCGCCCGAATTTTTTGCCGTGGCGAGTGAGTATTATTTCCTAGCACCAGAACATCTTAATGCGATCTATCCGGGCGTGTTTAATCAACTTGATGCGTTTTATCGACACGCCTAATTAAGTCGAGCGAGCACGAGCAAACAATGCAAATAGAATTTACGCCGGGATTTAGGTTTTCAGTTTTAGACGGCATGATTTTGGCAGCAGCGCTACTTTTAGCCATTTTGGTATTTCCTTACAGCCCCAACTATTCCGTGCTGGTGGGATTTGTTGTGCTGCACTTCTTCTTATTTTGCAATGTAGTGCGCATGTCCAGAATTCCAGAACTGATCTGGGCAACGGTGTTCCTAGCGCTATTTTCATGCCAGCTAAAGTTGTCTGTGCCATCATTTAATACAGCGTTGGCTCTCAGCTCATTTGTAACTGCAATTCTAGTCGCCATTGAAATACGCAGGCCAAGCTATCACGGCATATTTTGGAAAACGCTCAACCCGAAACTGCCAGAATGGTTTGCTAAAAACCAAAAACGCGGCGCGTGAACTGCCTCGAAATATGCAATCTAGTTTTGCCGATCCGAACCTAAACGCGCCCTAACATCGTCCAAATATCGATAAACAATGTTGCGCGCC
>JAYVAQ010000639.1:0-3136 GCA_043750875.1 Rhodanobacteraceae bacterium | reverse complement strand
CAATTTCTTGGCCGATGCCAGTCGATGACCCTCCACCTTGGCTCCCTTTATTACTCCTAAAAAGAGCCAGTGAAAACCATAAAAGCCTGTCGAAGCATGTAGCAGCAGCCTTCGTGACGCATTATGGCTTCGTCAGGAACTGTACGGCTCTGCCCTTCGACAGGCTCAGGGCGAACGGATCTTTCGATGAAATTTTCAAGCAAATCCTGACCAAATCAGCCGCTATTCCTCTTCGTGCTTGGGCTTGTACGCTTCCGTCAACTGCTTTTGCACCGCTGCAGGCACCGGTTCGTAGTGGCTAAATTCGATCGTATAAATGGCTTGGCCGGCGGTTTGGCTTTTCAGCTCACTTTGATATTCACCAAGCTCGCTCATCGGCACCTGCGCGCGCAATACCAGCTCGCCGGGCGCTCCGGCATCGGTACCGTTTACGCGCGCGCGTTTGGACGCCAAACCATTGCTGACATTGCCCATCGCCGCTTCCGGCGTCGTTACGGTCAACTCAACGATCGGCTCCAGCACAATCGGCTTGGCTTTACTGATCGCATCTAGCAGCGCGAATTTTCCGGCACTAATAAACGCGATTTCTTTGGAATCTACCGGGTGGTGCTTGCCATCGATGGCGCTGACTTCTAGATCCTGCAGAGGGAAGCCCGCAATCGCGCCATGCGCCAATACCAAGCGCACGCCTTTTTCCACGGCGGGCATAAAGTTATGCGGAATCGAGCCGCCTTTCGTCTCGTCCAGAAACCGGAAGCCTTCGCCGCGCGCCAAGGGCCGTACGCGCAAAAACACTTCGCCAAATTGCCCGGCACCGCCAGTTTGCTTTTTGTGTCGGTGATGGCCGTCGGCTTCGATACCGATCGTTTCGCGATAGGCAATTCGCGGCGGCGCGGTTTTAACTTCGACTTGAAAGCGAGTTCTTAAGCGTTCCAGCATCACTTTCAAGTGCACATCGCCCAAGCCTAGCAACACGGTTTCATTGAGTTCTACATGGTGCTCGATATGAAAGCTTGGGTCTTCCTCGGCCAATTTGTGCAGCGCGCTAGACAGTTTTTGCTCGTGCCCGCGGCTGATCGGCTGCACGCTCAAACCAAACATGGCTTTAGGCAATGCCAGCGGCATTAAGTGCCAGTGGTCCTCATCGTGGCTGTCGTGCAAGACGTCGCCGTAGTGAATATCGTCAATTTTCGCGACCGCGCAAATATCGCCGGCGATTCCTTCGTCGATTTCCACATGTTTGGCACCAAAAAGTTTATATAAGTGGCCGACTTTAAAAGGTTTTTTACCATCGCCAATAAAGAGCTGGGTGTCGCGCCTGACGCTGCCTTGATAGATGCGAAACACGCACATTTTACCGACAAAGGCGTCGTTAATGACTTTGAACACGTGCGCGACTACGTGTAGCTTTTCGTCGGCATGCACTTGCACCGATACCGCATCGCTGCGGTCAGGTTCGCTAATTTGCCCATTTTCTGCCGGTTCCGGGTTGCTTTGGCCCTTAAAAAACGGCGGTGGATTACCTTCGCCGGGGTTAGGTAGCAAGCGCACCAGCGCATCGAACAGCTCAGCTACGCCAGCGCCCGTGCGTGCGCTAGTGAAAAGCACCGGGATCAAATGCCCCTCGCGCAAGCATTGCTCGAAGGCATCGTGTAGTTCAGTGGTGGTGAGTTTTGCTTCGCCTTCCTCTAAATAATGCTCCATCACCGCCGGGTTAATTTCGACAACTTGGTCGATAATTTGCTGGTGCGCGACCTTCACGCTGCTGATTTCGGTGCCGAATTTTGAGTCGCTGGTAAAAAAACAGTCGACCACGCGGGTCAAGCCGCGCGAGGGCAAATTCAACGGCAAGCATTCGCTGCCTAACGCGCTTTTCAGCTGTGCCATTACTGCTTCTAAATTGACGCCTTCGGCATCAATGCGGTTAATGATAATCACCCGCTCATTGCCGCGCGCCTTGGCCCGTTCCAGCAATTTTAGTGCGCTGGCGTCCAGGCCCACCTGCGCATTCAGCACCACTGCAATCGTTTCAACTGCCGCCATCGCGCTCAAGGTAGTGCCACGAAAATCCGCTAACCCGGGCGTATCAATAATATTGAAGTGCATATCACTGGCGTCAAAACTGATCACGCTGGTGTTGAGCGAATGCAGGCGCACTTTTTCCTGGGCGTCAAAATCACTGACGGTTGAGCCTTTTTCAACCGTGCCCGGCACCGCAATAGCGCCTGCGTGCTTCAACAAGGCTTCGACAAGTGTCGTTTTTCCGACGCCAGTGTTGCCGACAATGCATAGGTTTCGGATCGACGAGGTTGAAAATCGTGGCATAGCGCGCTCCAAATCAAAGTAGGGTCGGCTCGTTTTGCTTGGCAAAACTAATTAACAGAATCATCTGGCCGCACAGACCGAGCAAGATTGTGCCTTCAGCGATTGCGCGTCAATTGTTTCTGATTCAATAATTCGCGTGTCGGTTCTGACGCGCGCGTTGCCAAGCTAATGCACCGCGCGCCCGGGCTTCTCGTCGGCGATTTTGAGCAAGAACGATTCCACACGAGCTAGATGATTTAGCGGTTCACCGTGATCGCCTTCAATGGCGATATGTTCGGCGGTGTAGCGAAAGCTAGCGCTATGTAGCCTTTGCATCGCTCGCTTGGACATCATCGTGGACGGCCACATCTCCTAGGATAATTGCTGACCCGCGCCGCTGTGTGTCACTCGATTCACTAAATTTGGCACGTGTTCCGCATGGCGGCAAACGCTAAAGTTCAAGACCTACTGAAGTCACTTTAGTGGCGTCGCATCAGCAATAAAAATCACCAGACTGCCACTAGAACGGGCTGAGTTGAACCTGATTGACCCGGACGCCAACAATGCCGCTCGCATTTTGAATGTTGCGCGCCAAAATCACGACATTGTTCGGCCCGCTCAGCACATACGTCTTTTTGCCTAATACTTCATCCTGGCGATTAAAGGGCAGCATGTATTCCCTGACGTTAAATGTCTGATTGATGACGGTTAAAAATTCCGGTCGTTCGCGCCTGTAGCGTGGGATGTGATTGACGATCAACTGATTTTCGCTCGAAAGCGCGACGCCACGAAAATTGCTTGAGCTAAGCTCGGCAACACTCCGTATTCCTTG
>JAYVAQ010000638.1:0-4206 GCA_043750875.1 Rhodanobacteraceae bacterium | reverse complement strand
CCCTCAAACGTTCGTGAGCCACGATTGACTTGATCGCCCCGTACGCCACCACCGTGCGCACCCGCAGAAGGATGTTTCCCCGGTGGTTTTTTTGCCATGTATTCCATAATGCAGTGCCTCCAAAAAGTGAACTAGTAATCGCAGGTTTTCGTTAGAAAAACCTTTGCCATAGGGTGTTGAGCATGCAAATCTTCCCACCCTAAATTTGGCAAAATCTAAAACAACGCTTGCAACCGTCTTGGTCGCCACCAATCCATCACGCGTCTTGCGCGCCTGCTTCAATTCTTCTGGACGCACGTGCTCGATCTCGTGCGCCGACCCGTAGACCGCTTGCCGATAGGCAAGAGCTTGGAGATAACAGTGTTTAAAAAAATCGTTGTATTGAGGGGTTAGCTCACGAAACGGAAAAAATCGTACGCCGTTTCATGGGTGGCGAGGATCGCCGTGGCTGCTGCGGCGGGCCTGTCGCCAAACAACTGTTTGGCGTCAACGCGCGCCAGTGCTGGCTTTGCACACAGGCCGGAAAAAATGGGGGTTCCGGCGTACAACCCCCTTAACGTGCTTTATTTTCCGTTTTCTGAAGCGACCCCTAGTCGGGCGATGAGTCGCTAGACAAATCAAACAGGTAGTTCGTCATCCCCGAATGCGACCGACGACGACGTAGGTTCCGATGACGAAGATTCGACCGACGACGACCTAGGTTCCGATGACGAAGATTCGATTCTGGTGGCGAAGACGAATAACGTGATTCTTAACGCGCTAGCGACACAATCTATTCGTCTTGATAAATCGCGACCCGCAAATGCTGTCCATCAAACCAGGCCCGATACATTCCAGCCGAATTGAACGGCATATGGATCAAGCCGCTGTGGTCAATAGCGATCAAACCACCCGTGCCGCCCATTTGCGCAACGCGGTCAAAAGTTGCGGCGGCGGCGTCAACGATGGATTGACCGCCGTAAAGCATTTGCGCGTGAATATCGAAACACACGGCATTGCGAATGAAATATTCACCGTGCCCAGTAGCAGACGCCGCAAGCGTTTGATTGTCCGCCCAGGTGCCCGCGCCGATAATCGCGGTATCGCCGGTGCGCCCTGGCATTTTATTGGTCATGCCGCCGGTGGAAGTGCCGGCCGCTAGATTTCCGAGTGCATCGCGCGTCACTGCGCCGACAGTGCCTTTTTTATCGCGTGGATCGAGTGTGTCCGCGCCGTTAAAAATTTGATCGTGATCCAGTGTCACTTTGCCCAAGCGTGCGGCTTGGCGCTGTTGATCAGCACGAAATTCGGTGACGAAATAGCTGAGTTCGGCTTGCGCAATGCCTAATTTCGCCGCCAATTGATCCGCGCCTGGGCCGACGATCAGCACGTGCTCCGTTTTCTCCATCACAGCACGGGCCAAGGTGATTGGGTTCTTGGGCGTTTTCGCTGCTGCCACCGCCCCGCAAGCGCGGTCGCGGCCATCCATAATTGCCGCGTCCAATTCGACTTCCGCATCCGCGTTCAATACCGCGCCGTGTCCGGCGTTGAATAGTGCGAAGTTTTCGAGTTCGCAAATTGCAAACTCAACCGCATCGAGTGCGCTCGCTCCTTGACGCAGAATTTTTACGCTCGCCGCGCTTATGCGCGCAAGTTCGGCACGAAACTGTGCTTCTTTTGCAGCGCTTAAGTTAGCGCGGTCAATCACACCGGCACCGCCGTGTAAGGCAAATCGAATCTGCTTGTAGTCCATGGCGGCTAAGCGTCGCCTTGCAAAAGCTGCCAAGTGCCAAAACCGTTATAAAAAGGATCTGTAGGTGCAAAGCGCGCGGGTGCTAACGCCAATTGATAGACCGGTCCGGATTGCTGCGTGGCAAAACTCTGGCCCGCTTGAAATTGCGGCGCTTCGCTTATTTGATACCAGTTAAAAGCACGGAGCAGCTCGACTGCGTCACCCAAAAGCTCAGAATCTGCGACAGTAACTAATGCGTCGAAAAGCCCCAAATTGTGCATGCCGCAGGAATAAGAATTCGTCCCGCTGACGTAGACAACAAAGGCTTGATGTGCTCCATGCTCAGCCTGCACACCGCACAATTCTTGCCATTGCTTAGGCGTGTGCGCCAAACCGGCCGTTTCGACTTTGATTGCCAAGCCGCCAGCGTCTAGCACTGCCGCTGCTGCCCGCATGAGCGCGTTCGCACCGGCCAAATTGAGTTCGAAGGAAATCAAATAGACGACGGAACGGTGGCGCTCAATTTGTTTCAACAAGTCCTCAGCTAGGTTTGACCCGGCGGCGCGAAACGCCTGCACCATGCGGTTGTCCGCACCTTCAAAGGTATAGTTGAAGGCGGATTTGCTCTGCAAATCGATGAGCATGCCAGCCGCACATAAATAGCGTCCAGTGTCAGCAACGGCAGTGGCAAAAGCATTGTGATCTTTCCACGGCCCGGGAATGCACAGCACCGATTTCGCGCGCGCGATGCTGACTGGCGCAGAAGTTAGTTCGCTCATCGTGGAAACACCATAACTACGGCGTGTGCGGCGATTCCTTCGGCGCGCCCGATCGCGTCGAGCTTTTCATTGGTCGTCGCTTTCACGCTGACTTCAGTATTGGCAATGCCTAAATCGGCGGCTAAGCGCTCGCGCATTAACGCCAAATGTGGCGCCAGTTTTGGCCGCTCTGCGACGACGCAAATATCGGCATTGCCAACGCAATAGCCGCGCTCGGCCACCAAACGCACACATTCACGCAACAATACTCGGCTATCCGCGCCAAGCCACTTGGCATCGCTAGGTGGAAAGTATTGGCCGATATCGCCTAAGGCCAGGGCGCCCAGTAAGGCGTCACAAAGGGCGTGGATTGCGACATCACCATCGGAATGCGCCACGATACTGCTGTTATGGGCGATACGAACGCCGCCTAGCGTCACGTAATTTTCTGCGTCATTTACTGGGCTAAGCGCGTGAATGTCATAGCCCATGCCGACGCGTGGTAGCAGTCGTGCGGTCATTTACCTATACCTAGATAGAATCCGGCGAGTGCCAAATCGTCGGGGACGGTGATTTTTATATTGGAGGCACGGCCCGCCACCAGTTTCGGGGAAAAGCCCGCATTTTCCATCGCTTGGGCCTCGTCTGTTGCCGCTGGAAATTGCGCGATCGCTTGCGCCAGAGGCGCTAAACGAAATACTTGCGGCGTCTGCGCGGCCCAAATTTGACTACGATCTAGCGTTTCCAGCACGCGCAAACCAGTATCGCTTCGTTTGACCGTATCGCGTACTGGCGTCGCCAATACCGCACCAACGCCATCTGCTTGCGCGGCCGACAACACTGAATCTAAATCCACAGCAAGTAAACATGGGCGCGCGGCGTCGTGTACGGCGACTAAAGTGTTCAAAGAAACCCCCATTTGCAGCAGCATTGCCAGTGCATTCTGTACCGATTCCGCGCGGGTGTTGCCGCCGCTGCAAATACAAATGGGCTTTGCGTTGAGCTCGGAAAATTTTGGCCAGTGCGCATCGTTGGCATCCAGGGCCAGCATGACGCCGACAATTTTCGGATGTGCGCAAAGCACTGCAAGGCTATGTTCTAAAACAGACTTTCCGCCAATGGGTAAATATTGTTTGGGTGTTTTTGCCGAGCTCGCAAAACGTGAGCCAACTCCCGCCGCTGGAACCACCGCCCAAATACTTTCCGACATAGATTTGTTCAGTGCGCAGCTTGCGCTAACTGTTTGGCGTCCGCCCTGCCTGACACCAGCTCGGATTCTGACCCTTGGCTCGTGTCCGCTAAACTTTCACCAAAAGCCTCTGCCGCTGGGCCATTCGCTTCGATGACTTGATAAAACACTTCATCGTTTTTGACCATGCCAAGTTCAGAGCGTGCGCGCTCTTCAATCGCTTCCGCGCCTTCTTTTAAGTCATTAACTTCGGCGGCGAGCTGTTCGTTCAGCGCTTGCTGCTTGGCATTTTCTTCTTCTTGATTGTGGACGGCCAGTTCAATCCGCCAAACGTCGCGCATACCGCCAGAAACCCACAGTTTTAGCTGTAGCCCGGCGAGCATTAACAACAGTACTAACGAAACCCAACGCGCCACGATCAGCATCACAAAAGCAACAATTCGCTAAGGTTACAAAATTGTGCGCGAAATGCCTAGTCATTCTTTAGCGATTTCAGGTACTTAGAAGGTGAATTTAATGCTTTTTACAGGTGACATCACAGTTTTCAC
>JAYVAQ010000637.1:0-2459 GCA_043750875.1 Rhodanobacteraceae bacterium | reverse complement strand
GTCGGAATGGGCGCTGATGTATTACTAATTTTTACCAGCGCGGTTTGGCCCATGCCACACCTTCCTTCCAGCGAATCACTGCGTCGGCAGGCACGCCGGGGGTAATCTGATGGTCAGGATTGGCCCTGAGATATAACTTAACCGCATAGGTGAGCTTGACGCGCTCATCGGGGGTTTGCACTTCCTTCGGCGTGAATTCCGCGCGCGAGGCCACTGTGCCCACCGTGGCCTCAAACACGCGGTCAGGGAAGGCATCGCTATATACCTGTGCTGGCAGATTGACCCGCACCTTGCCAATCGCCACTTCGGGTACATAGACCTTTAGATAAAGACGATCCAAGTCCACCAAATCAAATACCGGGCTGCCCGCGGCGACAACTTCACCCACTTCGCGAATGCGCGTCATCACCACACCAGGCGCAGCAGCTTTTAAGCTTAGGTCGGCGAGCACACTGTTGACTTCAGCCAAGCCCGCCTTGGCTTGATCGCGCTGCGCACTCACCGCTGAGAGTTGCGCTGCCTGGGCTTTGAGCTTGTCATAGCCTAAACGCGCCTCGGCTTGCAAGGTGCCGGAGCGATTCAGTCCCTGCCTTGCTGCGCTAAGATCAGCGGATGCCGCCGTGGCGGCAAGCTGAGCCATCTCGGCACGCTGGCGCGCTACTGAACCACGCGCAAATAGCACACGCATCCGTTCGGCATCACGCAACGCTTGCGCCTCGGCCGCCGTGGCTTTCGCCACCACCGCCTCTGCTTGACCAATGCCGGTGCCCGCACTACTGACGGTTAATGGCACATCTTTGCGCATCGCATCTAGCTGCGCCTGCACGGCGACGACTTGTGCCTCAGCGGCGGCGACTTGCGCTTCTAATTGAGCGACCTTGGTTTTGACTTGCGCGTCGTCGAGAATCGCCAGCACCTGTCCTGTTTTTACAGTCTCACCTTCGCGCACTAAAATTTGTGCGATCCGTCCTGGTATCTTGCTCGCGAGTGCGGTGCGATCCCCTTCGATACGGCCATTGGCCTGGATTAAGCCATCAGGTAGCGCGGCATTCTGGCTGTACTGTCGATAAACCAGATAGGCGACTAACGCGACTGCGATCACAATCGCACCAACGGCAATCCATTTTTGTGTGGCAGTTAGAGTTTTCATAGCAGTTTCATAGAGTTTTCATGTCGTTTTTATACCGTTCAGAGCTCACCGGTGGCGCGTTTGAGTTGCAGTTGGGCCAGCAGCACATCGTAAGTCGCAGAGTGGAAATTAGTGGCCGTGCGGGTGCGCTGGGTTTCGGCCTCCAGTACCTCTGTGTTGTTGGCCAAGCCTTGGCTGTAGCGGTCTCGCGCGAGCTTTAAATTTTCATCCGCGCTATTCACAGCCGCACTCGCGACCTCAAGGCGCTCAGTTGTTTCTTGCGTATTCAGCCATGCCTGGCGCACCTGTAGCGCGATCAACGAAAGCGACTCTTCGCGAAGTGCCGCAACCGATGCAGCACGTGCAGACAAAGCGTCTGATTGCGCGCGCACCAGCCCGCCATCGAACAAATCCCATTTGACGCCAACGCCAATAGAAGCGATGCCTTCGTGTGCCTGATAACGATTTTGCTGACGGCTGTAGGCACCGATCAGCGCCACTTGCGGCGCCAGTCCGCCTCGCACGCTGGCGGATTGCGCTCTTAACGCGTCACCCTGATTTGCCAGCATAGAAAGTTCCGGGCGAATTGTCTGGGCGCGCGACGTTAGTACCGCAATGTTTGACGTCGCCATGTTTGCCGATACCATTGGCAGTGGCAATTCCTGCAACGTGACCGGCTCGGTTAAGGGGCGTCCGAGCAAGCGATTGTAGGACGCGTGCGCCAGACTGAGCGCGTTGCGCGCCACGATCAAACGTTGTTCTGCATCGGCCAGTGCTACGCGCGCCGCTAGCGTGTCGTTGCGCGCCACCACACCTTGTTCGAATAGGTTAGTCACGTCTGTCGAGAACGAGGTCAGGCTGGCGACATTGCTCTGCGCGACTTCAATAAATCGCACTGCGCGCAGGCTGGCCAGATAGGCTTGCGCGACCGCGAGCTTCACGTCAAGAGCCAAGCGTGCTTCATCATTTTGTGATGCACCGACCAGCGCATTTGCCGCAGCAATGCCGCGCTCAATGCGGCCGCCGGTATACAACGGCAAGGTCACCTCAGTCTTGAACGTATAAAAATTTTCCTGCTGCAACGGCAATGAAAAATCAAGGCTGGCAGGCGGCAGCGGTGGCGGCAAGGTGAGGCTGCCCACGGCAGTGGGCGTTTCATTCAGACGTGTATAGCCGCCTTGCAAGGCGACGGTGGGCCAGCGTGTTGCCTCAGCGGCTTGAAATGTTTTTTGCGCGGCCTCGGTTAGATATCGTCCGGAGGCCAACCGGTGATCAACCGCAAGTGCACTGGCCCATGCCTGATCGAGGGTCTCACTGTGAGCCATTTCAG
>JAYVAQ010000636.1:0-8087 GCA_043750875.1 Rhodanobacteraceae bacterium | reverse complement strand
ATGGTAGTGTGCATCTAGCACGCGAGAGTAGGTCATCGCCAAGCACTTTAATAGCAACAACAAAACGCCCTCACTTCGAAAGATCTGAGGGCGCTTTTGTGTCTGTATGGTTCTAAATCTACATTGAAATTTTGCTGTTAGACCCAAGTTATGTGGTCAACTATTCTGGATGTCATCTATGTCTGCTACCAACCAAACACGCCATGTTCGTCTTTTGATTTTGGGTTCTGGCCCAGCAGGCTATACCGCTGCAGTCTATGCTGCGCGCGCCAATTTAAAGCCTGTTTTGGTTACAGGTTCTATGCCCGGTGGCCAATTGACGATTACCACTGAAGTAGAAAATTGGCCCGGTGATGCGCACGGCTTGACGGGTCCAGCACTGATGGAACGCATGCAGGCGCACGCGGAGTATTTTGGCACTGAAATTATTTATGACCATATTCATACGGCAAAACTAGATCAACGGCCGTTTCAGTTGATTGGCGACAACATCACTTTGACATGCGACGCGCTGATTATTGCCACCGGTGCCTCGGCAAAATATTTGGGAATTGAGTCGGAAACGAAGTTTCAAGGCAAGGGTGTTTCCGCTTGTGCAACGTGCGACGGTTTTTTTTACAAAAACCAAAATGTTGTCGTTATTGGTGGCGGGAATACTGCGGTGGAAGAAGCGCTTTATCTCTCCAACATCGCTAAACATGTAACTGTTGTGCATCGTCGCGATAAATTCCGCAGCGAAAAGATTTTACAAGACCGCTTATTTGCGAAGCCGAATGTAACTGTACTTTGGAATCACGCCGTAGATGAAATTTTGGGTGACCATACCGGCTCCACCGGCGTGCGCGACAAAAGTACCGAATCGGACGCAACTCAGACGATTGAAGCGCCCGGTGTATTTATCGCGATTGGACATAGCCCGAATACTTCGCTTTTCACCGATCAGCTTGAGATGAAGAACGGCTATTTAAAAGTGAAAACGGGTTTAGACGGTATGGCAACGCTTACTAGCGTAGAAGGCGTATTTGCGGCTGGCGATGTGACCGACCAAGTTTATCGTCAAGCCATAACATCTGCGGGCACTGGCTGCATGGCTGCGCTTGATGCTGATAAGTGGCTTGAAGCTAACGCCCACTAAACTCGAAAAATGAAGTTAACAAATTTATTGCGCGGTCAATACTCGCAGTAAATCTGCATCGTTTGCTGACATCGCCAGTGCATGCGCACGTTGCGCCAAAAGCGTCGCCAGTGCCTCGGGAACTGGCACTTTCGCTCCAATAAGCGGCTCGACGATCGAATCAAACTTTGCCGGATGCGCTGTCGCTGCGATTAGCCATCGACTGTTAGGTTGCTGCACTTGAATTTGCTCAAACGCGGCAAATGCGCAAGCAGTATGTGGGCAAATAATATGGCCATAGCGATCCGGTGCGGCGCGTACTTGCTGCGCAATTTTGTCGTCAGACACGCTAATTCCAAAAGTGTTTTCAAGTTTAGGAAACATATGCTGTAACCGCTCAAAATTACTTGGCGCGCCTACATCCATGGCGTTGGCGAGCGTTGCCAGGCTAGCTTTTGGTGAGTACGAACCGGTGTTTAAATAATCCGTTAGCACTCGGTTCGCGTTACTAGCAAGGCATATTTGCGCGATTGGTGCACCCATTGCGCGCGCCATGATCGCACCCAAGCCATTGCCTAAGTTACCGCTTGGAATAACTAGATTGACGGCAGAACCGTGTTTGACTTGCCAACGTAAGCTGGCATCGACGTAATAAGCCATTTGTGGCAGCAAACGACCTAAACTGATGGAGTTTGCAGAAATAAGACTGACCTTTTCGCGTAACGCAGGGTTAGAAAATGCGCTTTTTACCATGGCCTGGCAGTCATCAAAACTTCCCAGTACAGCGTAGGTGCTGACGTTGCCGCCGAAGGCACCTAACTGATGCGCTTGACGCGCTGAAACGCGTCCCTCGGGATATAAAATAACGACCCTAAAGCCCGGCAAGCGATGAAACGCAGCAGCCACAGCACCGCCGGTATCGCCCGATGTTGCGACCAGCACGATCGAATCTTGATGGTCAGCAGCATTACTGCGCAGACGCACTAAGCAGGCCGCCAAAAATCGTGCCGCGAAATCTTTAAACGCAGCGGTTGGACCATGAAACAACTCCAACACTGCAGCGTTTTTTGTTCTTGCATCAGTCCCTTTCAACGCGACCTGAGGCATCGGCAAATTTAGCGACTCTGCGCAAATTTGTTCTAGCTCAGGCGCCAAGCTTGAGCCCTGAAAAAATGGTGCAAGCGCCAATGCCGCTGTTTCTGCCAAGCTTGATGCTGGTGCGGCAAAACCAATTTTTGGCAACGTTCTCGGCACATAAAGTCCGCCATCTGAAGCCAACCCGGCGTTAAGCGCGGCATCTAAGTTCAACCCAATGCGCGCTTGATCGCGTGTGCTGTAGTAATCCATGTCGATCCTGTTAATTTAATCGTGCCAGTTGGTCAAGCTTGTCTGGTCAGTGCGACATAGCGCTCAAGGCAGGTCAGTGCCGCGCCTGAGGCCAAAATTTCACGCGCTTTCGCGACGCCTGAACCCAAATTGGCACAAGCGCCAGCAATGTAGAGCCCTGCTGCTGCATTCAACGTGACAATTTCAGTCGCGGCAGCCGCTTGCCCAACATTATGGCCAGCGAGTACGTGACGCACCAAGCTTAGACTTTCCCCGGCATTTGCTACCTTCAATAGCGCCATGGGATAGGCGTGCATGCCAAGCGCCTGTGGTTCAATGGTGAACTCCCGTAGCGTGCCTTCGTTTAGTTCGCAAGCAAAACTGGGAGCGGAAATTGAGAGCTCATCCATGCCATCGGCGGAATGTACTACTAGAGCGCGTTTGGATCCGAGCATTCTTAACACCTCGGCCATTGGGCGCAGCCAACGTCGGTCATATACGCCGACCACGTTATAGCGCGCAGCTGCCGGGTTGGTGAGGGGCCCTAACAAATTAAACACCGTGCGAATGCCGAGTTCGCGGCGGATTGGGCTCGCGTGCTTCATCGCTGCGTGATGCTGGGGTGCGAACATAAAGCCAAAATTGACTTCATCGATACAGCGCGCTATTTGATCCGGGCTCAGATCAAGTTTTGCACCAGCAGCTTCCAAAACATCGGCGCTGCCTGAATTACTGGAAACGGAGCGATTACCATGCTTAGCGACTTTCACACCGGCGGCGGCACAGACAAAACTAGCAGCTGTAGAGACGTTAAAACTGGAAACACCATCGCCGCCGGTACCTACGATATCCAGCACCTCGCCTTCGATTGGCATAGGTACGGCTTCTGCTAGCTCGCGCATAACGCTTGCTGCAGCGGCAATTTCGGTCGCGGTTTCACCTTTCATACGTAATGCCACTAAAAATGCCGCGGTGCGAGCTGGCGTGCTTTCGCCGCGCATAATTTCACCGACGGCCGCGCGCATATCAATTTCACTTAAATCTTGACGATCAACTAATTTTTTTAGCGCTAGCGTGATTTGAAAGGGCATAACTGGCTCCGCTAATGCAGACTGATCCGCTACATTCATGCGGCCTCCTTGATCATTGCTTGTGCCGAAATTTCACTGTTGGCGCGTAAAAAATTTCGCAGCAGATTTTTGCCTTCGCGCGTCAATATCGACTCTGGATGAAACTGCACGCCTTCGACGCTAAGTGTGCGGTGCCGCAAGCCCATAATTTCATCCATTTCCCCGGACTCAGTTTGCGTCCATGCGGTAATTTCTAAGCACTCAGGCAAGCTTGATTTTTCAACAATCAGTGAATGGTAGCGGGTGGCTTCAAATGGATTTGGCAATCCCTGAAATACGCCTCGACCACTGTGATAAATCAACGACGTTTTGCCATGCATTACTTTTCGGGCCCGAATGACTTTGCCACCAAACGCTTGACCAATGCTTTGATGACCTAAGCAAACTCCAAAAATGGGCATCTGGCCCGCAAGCGATTCAATCAGCCCAAGTGAGATACCGGCGTCATTCGGGGTGCAAGGACCTGGCGAAATTACAATTTGCGATGGCTTTAACGCAGCCACATCGCCAACCGTTAGTGCGTCATTTCGATGCACAGTCACCTGTGCGCCCAGCTCGCTAAAATACTGCACCAAGTTATAGGTAAAACTGTCGTAGTTATCGATCATTAAAAGCATAGTCACGTCTTCAATAGGGCCAAGGAGCGTGCAAAATCAGACGCTAGTCGCTAAGTTAGCCTGTAAAGATAACGCATCAAGCCGTAATTAGAAAAATACATTTTTAAAAAAAGCAAAGGGAAGACAAATAGATGTCAACGGAGCAAAAAACCAATGCGTTGAGCTGGACGGGTCGTATTGATGCCGCAGAAGGCTCGCGCGCCTTGCGTTGGCATCAGCGCGTGCGAAGCGAGCGTGGTTCGATAACCGCGCCTGCGGTGGCGTTGCTTGGTTTTGCCTGTGACGCTGGGGTTGCGCGCAATCAAGGGCGTGTGGGCGCTGCAGCGGGGCCGCAAAGTCTACGCTCGGCGCTGGCAAATATGGCGTGGCAGCATGGCGATTTGCCGGTATTCGATGCCGGTGATGTGGTTTGTGATGGCGATGATTTAGAGTCAGCGCAAGCCGCTTTTGGGGATGAGCTGAGTGCGCTGCTACGCGATGGTTTTCGCCCGATTGGGCTTGGTGGTGGTCATGAAACAGCTTATGGCAGTTGGCTAGGCCTTGCCGCATTTGCCGCCAAGCAAAAACGGGTGCCGCGCATAGGCATTATCAATTTTGACGCGCATTTTGACTTGCGCACCGCCGAGCGTGGCAGTTCTGGTACGCCATTCAAACAAATTAGCGACGATTGCACGCGCCGTGGCTGGCCGTTCCAATATGCCTGTTTAGGCATCGCTGAGACCGCAAATACGGCGGCACTATTCAATCAAGCCGGCCGCTTGGGCGTTTGGTGGGAGATCGATAGCGTCACGCAAAATAGCGACAACCCGGAGCTTTTGGCAAAATTAGAGCGTTTCGTGCGCGGTGTGGATTGGCTTTACGTCAGTATTTGTTTGGACGTACTTCCCGCAGCAACGGCCCCGGGTGTTTCTGCGCCAGCGAGTTTTGGTATGCCGCTAGCGGTATTGGAGTCGTTGCTAAAAAATTTAAAGCAAAGCGGCAAAGTGCGCTACGCCGACATTGTCGAGCTAAATCCCAAATTTGATATTGATCAACGCACCGCTAAAGTGGCGGCACGTTTGGTTTGGGTGATGGCGCGTTGATGCGACGCACGTCCAAGTCGTTATTCCAAATACAAAATAAGTTCGGTTTTCACTGATTCTGGATCGACGGTGCTTGGGTCATCGACGAACGCGAATACCAGCGGCTCTTTCGCTTTGTAACCGTAAACCTCCGCATAGGCGCGCAGTAAATTTGCGTTGTTTTCCAAACGGTCGTACATGCCGGTGTGCACCGCGTAAAGTACTTTACCGGCGGGCAGCGTTTCAGCCGTGACTGCGTCTTGACTTTTAAGTTCTGTGGCGGTGCTCAAAGCGGCTTGGAAGTAGTAAATACCGTCCTTTCGGCCCAAATCAAAACCTAAGGGCGGGCTCGCCAAAGCTTCCGCATTTTGTGCTGTTAACACGGCGCTCAAAGCACCATAGGCTTGCGCGTAAGCCGTGCTTATCTCCAACAGCGAATCTTTAGCCTGCGCATCAATTCTGATCACCGGACGTGCATCAACCTTCTGCAGTTGCACTGAAAAATTGCCAAATTTTGCGTTCGGCAATTTTTCGACCCGCGCCTTTAAATTGGCAAGCCCCACTTCATAATCTGGCGCGACGAAGCGCTCCATCAGTAAGTTCATCCAACGCCTAGGTATAGACGCCACAAGCGCGGTGCCCGCATCGGATTCAAACGCCCAACGCACCAAGGTTGAATCCCCTTTTGCTTCTAACTGGTAAAACGCTTTGCCACCACCGCCGTCAAAGACCAAATCAGTGACAACGAGTTCGTTTTCCTTCGCCTCTAGCACCGTTTGAGAGCCGTCGCCCAGAATTTTGCTACGCCACTCCATTTTCGCGCCGACGCCAGTTTCTGGGCCGGAATAGACGTATTGGCTAGCGGTGTCCTTGGCGACGTAGGGACTCCACTCGTTGTAGCGTTTAAAGCCGTTAAAAAATTGATAAACAAAACTAGCTGGGCGCGCAATTTCGATTTGACGCTCTACGCGTGTTTTGGCTGGTAAAAACAGGCCGCCAATGAATAACACAGCGAGCAAAGCGAACAATATTTTTAGCAATAGTTTCATCTAGGACTCAGATTTCAGTAACGACGAAGCGAGCGGCAAATTATCCCGTAAATTATGCTTGGCGAGCACCGCGTCGTAAAGGCTGACGTGCTCCAGTGCAACCTGCTTCATTGTGCGCACCGTTCCAATCATTGCGCGCGCGCGCTCCAGCTTCGTTCGATCCACCGCGATTGCCTCCAGCGCGCTAGTCCAAGCATTTGCGTCACCCGCAGCAACTAACCAGCCGGTTTTCTCATGATCCACTAGTTCGGCAATCCCACCTCGGCAGCTACCAATAACCGGAAGGTGCTGAGAAAATGCTTCCAGCACCACTAATGGCCCGGTTTCCATCCAAATTGAAGGCACGGCTAGCAAATCACTTTGCTGAAAAAGGCTAATTAGCGTCGCGCCAGAAAGATTGCTATGGAAGCGCACCTGCAATCCACTCGCCAACTTTTCTAGGTGGGTAGCCAATACACGATCCTGATCATTTGAGATGCCTAGACTTAAATCGAGTTCAATCGGCGCGCTGCAGCGCTTGAGCGCAGCAATCAAAACATCGAAACCCTTATTCGGATCACAGCGTCCCAATGCAAAAACTTTTAGAGGTGTATTCGTGTTGCTCGTTTTCTCAGCGATAGCTGGCTGTATATCTGAGCGCAAACCTTGGCGATTTAAACTCAGGCGATTCGTGGCGATACCGTTGAGTTTTAACGCATCCGCAATCCAGATGCAGACCGCGATGACTTGATCGCAAGCGTCAAAAAAAGCGGATTGTTCTTGTTGCGCACGTTTTAACCGCGCGCGAAAAGAAACCACAAAGGCAATTTTTCTTGGTGCGAATTTACTGATAATGTGCGCTACCGCTTTTGGTACCCGCGCCAAAATTTGGCTAGCCGGTTTTGGTACGCCAAGCCCATGCAAAGCGCATTGAGCGCAGCGATCTAGCGAGACCAAGCCATTACACGGCTTTACGCCGAATTCCAGCATCGTTCCACGTTGGCAAAACGCAGTCGGCGTGTGCACGGTATAGATGACTTTGATTCCCAGCGTGCGCGCGTGGCGTATTACTTGGCTATTTAGCATTGGCGTACGCGCATGAATATGCAAAATTTTAGGCGCCACAAGCTTCAAGATTTCTACCCAGCGGGCGCTTGCCTCGCTGTTTTCTTCGCCGTAAAGCTGGGCAGTAGTCAAGTTTGCCGCCACTCGATAAACATTGATGCCATCAACTTGGTATTGCTCGTTTCGTGCGCCAGGTGCGGCAATGGCACTGTGTAGCCCTAGGCGAGTTGCCTCCTTTACTAAAGACTGCACATAGACTTCGGTGCCACCAAGCGGCTCCGGGGCGTAAAGGTATGCGACGTGTAGTATGTCTACGGAATTCGGTGCTCCCGGCGCTAAATTGGTGTCTGCGTGGGTCATAAAGAGTGGGGCATAGGGCAAAAAGTGCAATGCAAAAGGACATTGCGAGCGTATCGCAATGCTGTGTTGGAGCATTTGAATTTTTGCCGCCCGGCAAGTTAAATTCAAAATAAACAAAACCGCCTCGTGCAAGAATTTATTGATACGATTTTTTGGTGGACGACGTTTGACTCGACGAGTAGGAAAAAACGTCAATAACCTAGGGATTTCATGTCTTTTACCCATCGTGCACTGCTTAGCTTAGCTAAGCGGGCCAGCCGTCAGCTTTGTCATTTGTTTTTGTCCGGGTTGTTTTTATTGCCTGCTTTCGCGCAAGCCCAAGTAACGCCACCCGGCCCCAGCATCTGCCTAAACGGCCCCTTGCCACCATTTCAATCTGGCAGCAC
>JAYVAQ010000635.1:0-5808 GCA_043750875.1 Rhodanobacteraceae bacterium | reverse complement strand
CAAATTTTCAGTAAAACTGGCACGAGTTTGTTTGGCCCAGTAAATATCAATACCCTTTGGTCGGGTTTTGGTGGTGCATGTCAAAATGAAAATTCGGGTGACCCGGTGGTATTACATGACCAATTTGCCGACCGTTGGATCATTACGCAATTTACCTCGGCAGGCCCGACGTGGTTTAACTGTGTCGCCATTTCTCAGACGGCCGACCCCACCGGAGCCTATTTTCGCTATGCATTTACCACGGGCGGAAATTTTCCTGACTACCCGAAGTATGGCGTGTGGTCCGATTCTTACTTTATTAGCACGCGCGAATTTGTTGGAGCAGGCGGGCCGTTTGCTGGCGTTGGTGCCTACGCAATCAACCGGGCAGATTTAGTTGCAGGGAACCCCGCGCCTAGAGTCGTAAGCTTTATCGTGCCGCCCGGTGCCGCGCCGTTTAATACAGGCGATGGCTTGCTGCCGGCCGATATTGATGGTTCGACATTGCCAGCGAATGGCACCCCTGGATTTTACGTGGGTTCGATGGATGCAGGTGGGCCCTATGGTGCGCCACAGGATGCGCTAACGCTTTGGAAGTTTGTCGTTAACTACACCACGCCAGCAAGCTCCTCGTTTACGTTGGCAAATACCATTCCGATTTCGACCTACGATACGGTTTACCCGTGTACGCCGAGCGCGCGGGAGTGCTTGCCGCAATCAGGAACCGCGACAAAAATCGATATCTTGTCGTATCGTCAGCGGCCAACGCATCGTTTGGCGTATCGAAATTTTGGTACGCACGAATCACTTGTAACGAACCAATCGGTCGAGGCCGCGCCCAACGTTGCAGGCATACGCTGGTGGGAAATTCGCAACCCAAATGGCTTGCCGGTTATTCACCAGGAAGGCACCTATGCTCCGGGCGTAACCGATGGGATTCATCGGTGGATGGCCTCTGCGGCGATGGATTCATCGGGTAATTTGGGCTTGGGTTTCAGTGCAACCAGCGCCACGATGTTCCCCAGCATTTATTACACTGGGCGCTTGGTCGGCGATCCACTCGGCACTTTACCGCAAGGCGAGGGCATCATTATGACCGGGACTGGCGCGAACACGGGCGGTGGAAGCCGTTGGGGGGATTACACTTCGCTCAACATTGATCCCACCGACGACTGTACTTTTTGGTACGTCAATCAATACACACCGGTAACCAGCGCTTCAGGCTGGCGTTTGCGGGTTGGTTCGTTCCGTTTTAATGAATGTGGCACACCAACGTTCACCATGAATGTTGGGCCTGTCACGCAGACGGTGTGTGCGGGCTCTAGCGCTACTTACACAGCGAATTTGGGCAGCATCTCAAGCTTTAACTCACCTGTGACTTTGAGCAGCACCGGGCAACCCGCTGGGGCTAGTGTCGCATTTGGCAGCAATCCGGTAACGAACTTGCCCGGTTCTACCTCGGTGACAGTACTTACCACGCCAGCCGTAGCGGCAGGCAGTTACGCAGTTAATATAGACGCTGCAGCGTCCGGGCCAATTACACGACTGAGCACGGTGGAATTGGTGGTGCAGAATGCGGCCCCTACACCACCGACACTCAACACGCCAGCAAATGCGGCGATTGCCGTTGCGCAGACACCGACCTTAAGTTGGGCGGCCGCGCCGCAAACCTCGACCTATTTGGTCGAGCTTTCCACCAATGCGGCATTTACTAATATCGTTACACAACAAGTTGTTACTGGCACTAGCTACAGCCCGCCTGGCAATTTGTTGAGCAACACCCAATACTTCTGGCGTGTGTCCGCACGCAATAGATGTCCAAGTGCAACATCACCGGCAATTTTGTTCCAAGACGGCTTCGAAAATGCGCAGGGCGGTAGTGCTACGTCCACGGTGTTTAGTTTCACAACCGTGCTCGGCCCAGGTGATTGCCCAGCGGGTAGTAACGCCACCGTGGTCTTTAGCGACAATATGGAAGCGGGTGCACCCGGATGGACCAGTGCTGCAGTAACAGGGACAAATAGCTGGGCGCTTTCTACGGCGTTTCCGGCATCACCAGTCAATGCATATCGTGGCATCGGCCCGGTAATCGTTTCAGATCAACGCTTGGTTAGCCCTGCGATTGTTGTACCAACGACTGGCGCTTCGCGTACTTTGGTATTCAACCAACGGGTTGGCCTGGAGCCAAGATCGGCGGGCGGATGCTGGGATGCCGGAATCTTGGAAGTAAGCACCGACGCTGGCGCAACGTTTACCCAGATTACTGCGGGTATCACTGGCTTGCCATATACCGGCGCAATTCAAGGTACGACGCCAGTGGTGCAGGGCTGGTGCGGCAACGCGACGGCGCATCGAACCACTGCGGTTGACCTAGCACCTTATGCTGGGCAGACCGTGCAGTTCCGCTTCAAACTAACCTCAGATTCCAGTGTCAACGTTATGGACGGTTGGAACATTGACGACGTAAGGGTGCAAACCTGTTCGGTGCCTGGTCCTGGCGTCAAATAGGTCCAATTGAGTTGCATCACGACCGCGCTGGCGAAAGTTAGCGCGGTTTTTTGTGTGCGCTTAATTAGACTGCGTGTTACTTGGTGAAAGGTTGTCTCAGTTTCGCTGTACCTACGAAATGGCGTGAGCTTATTGGCAGCCACGCTGAAACAGATATCGAGTTAGATTTCTTCTGGGCTCTAATCCAATCAAAAAAAACCGTGCACAAACAAAAGCTTGTGCACGGCAATGGAACGCTGGAATTGAGCGTCTAGCGTTAGAACTTGTAAGTTGCGCCCAAAACGATACTTCTATTGGTTGCGTCGTTCTTTTGGATGTTCGAATCTAGCTCGCGTGATTCCCAAGCGAGGCTCATCTCGAAATTCTTCGTCCATTCTTTTGCGAGGTTAACGGTGAAAGCAAGAATATCGTCTTCACGTACCAGAGGCAGGTTCTTGAACTCAATCGAGTCTTGCTTCACGCCAAAGGCCAAAATATATTCTTGTGGCAATTTGCGTGAATAGCTTAATTGCCAACCGGTAGTGTCTTTGTTTTTGGTGGTTTTCGACGAGTCTTCGACTTTAGGCGAGAACTTGGCTTTAAAGATATCGACCTTGCTTGCTGTCCATTCGCCGCCGATGGTAAAGGAATTCACGATCGCATCAGGGGATTCAGGTTTTGCAATGTCGCGGTCTTGGTAGTTATAAACCGCATCAATGCTGAATTGCTTGTTGATGTCGTATGAGCCTGCGAGCGAGCCAATAAAAGTACCGACAATATCATTGCCATCTTGGCGCACCGACAAATACGAAATCACGGGTTTCAACTTAAAGCCCGCATCTTTCCAAATAAATTCTGGCCCAGTAGAGAACGCAAAGTTGCTCTTGTCTAAATTATCTTTGCCATTGTGGAAGTCACCCACGCCTTTAAAGCTGGAACCCCATACTACGAAGTCGCCATCAAAGGCATATTTATGGCCAAAACCTACTTTCGCCGACCAGCGATTGAGTTTGGTTGAACGCGTCGCCATTTTGGCTTCGAGAGCACTGTCGATTAAATCGTCAAGATGATCGTCGTTCGCGTACAGCGCCTTAGAGGTGCTGCCACCGTCGCCGTCATCACCATCATCCCCGTCGTCACCATCATCATCGTCGCCGTCGTCATCTTCATCGTCTTCGTCACCGTCGCCATCGTCATCGTCGGTGGCAAGGTCAAAATCTTCTTCACTCAGATCCGCGTCCTCAATGCCAACGTCGTCGAAATCGTCGTCGCCGAAGTCATCGTCACCTTCGTCGCCCTCTTCACCTTCGTCTTCATCTTCGTCATCACCACCTAGTTTGGCTTCGGCCTCGTCAAAGTCTGAAAAGTCCGCCAAATTGAACGAATCACTCGATGAAGGTGCGATATTGATGTTGGTGTTCGAGCGAAAAAGCAGACCTACATCGGCTTTAAACTTGTGCGCACTTTTCGCAGTGTTGCTTTTGTTCGCGCGTTTTGCAGCGTCAGCATTCATTGGATATGCGATTAGCGCGCTGCCAACGATGGCGGAGACTGCTAAAAACAAAATATTTTGTTTCATTTGGGTTTGGACTCTCGGTAGGATTGAACGCTTCCAGTTTATGTTTTTTTTTCGTTAACGCTTGTGAATGCCGAGATTGACGCTGAAAAATTCACAATTTGCAGCAAAAGAAAATTTTGAATTTGAGTCAGTGATCACGTTAAAAAGATGACAAATCAAGGCGATTTGCAGACCCGGTAAATCGTACTCCAAGCCGACGGACACGATAAACTGGGTACAACGTTTGCTTATTCCTGAGCCTGTTTATGTCCTCGCAAAAGCCGATACAGCTGATTTTAGCGCGCCAATTGGCAAGCTCCTTGGCGATGCCGATTGTGATGGTCGACACCCAAGGCACATTGATTTATTGCAATGAGCCCGCCGAAGCGTTGCTGGGGTTGCGTTTCGATGAAACCGGTGAAATGCCCGCCGCACAATGGGGCGCGCAATTTACCGTCAATGACGAGGAGCGCAATCCGATTCCAAATGATCAGTGGCCTTTAGTCATCGCGCTAACACAGCACAAGCCGGTGTCACGGGTGATTTGGGTTGGCAGCGGCGGGAAGTGGCGTCTGCTTAACTGGACTTCGGTCCCGCTGATTGCGCAGGGTGGTGAATTTCTCGGCGTTCAAAGCGTTTTTTGGGAGGCTTAAGCGCATGCAAGTAAAACTTTGGGGGACGCGCGGCTCGCTCGCCACACCAGGTCCGGAAATGGTGCGCTACGGTGGCAACACCTCGTGCGTAGGCATTACCGGCCGTAACGGCGGGGTTTTGGTGCTCGATGCGGGCACTGGCATTCGCCGTTTGGGCGCTTCGCTAGCTTCGAGTGTGCAGCGTGTGGATATTTTACTGACGCATCTGCACATGGATCACGTACAAGGGTTAGGGTTTTTCGCGCCGCTATATCGACCGGGATTTGAAGTTCATATCTGGGGCCCGGCCAGCGCCACGATGGGCTTGAAAGAACGCCTAATGCGTTATTTGTCGCCGCCGCTTTTTCCGGTGCATTTAAGCGAATTGCCGTGCCGATTGAGTTTTCATACCGTGCCATGCACGGATGTAGACATCGGAGAGTTTCGCGTCAGCGCGGAAATGGTATGCCACCCTGGCCCGACTGTTGGCTATCGCATTCAATCAGCAAACGGTGCTGTTGTGACCTACATGCCTGACCACGAACCGGCATTAGGCACCAAACCCTTTCCTAGCCTACCGCGCGCTTGGACTTCAGGTGCCAATTTAGCGCTGGGCGCAGATTTGTTGATCCACGATAGTCAGTACAGCACCATCGAATATCCTGGGCATCTAGGCTGGGGCCACAGCTCGCTCACACAAGCGCTGCATTTTGGCAGCTTGTGCGAAGTCAAAAAACTTGTGTCATTTCATCACGACCCGAATCACACCGATTTGGCGTTGGATCTTTTGACCAGTGAGGCTATTGCCGAAGCTCGGCCAAGTTTTGAGGTAGTGGGTGGCTTGGAAGGCGGGGTGTTTGATTTGTAACTAAACGCCAGCGATTCAACCCGCCACACCGCTGACTACGGAAAGTTTAATTCCTAACTTCGAAATTACTTCGCATTCTTGCTTTAAATCAGCACGGGTTAGCGGATGTGAATTTAACCATTCCACCGGAAAGCGTAATTTAAGCGCGTTGCTGCCCATGCAAATGAGTTTCATTGCTGGCATCGGTGCGGTGCTGCGGGCGCGGTGCATGACGGCGCTTAAACGCAAGATCGTCGCAAGTTTGCGCGCGCGCAAAATATCGCGTTCGGGCAAATGCTCGGTCA
>JAYVAQ010000634.1:0-2048 GCA_043750875.1 Rhodanobacteraceae bacterium | reverse complement strand
CCAACACTTCAGGCCGCGCCCACTACGATTTAGGCCCCGCCCCAGCGGTCAAGCCGGTGCCCAAGCCGACGCCAGCAAAGCTGCCCGGGGCAACGCCTGGGTTGAGCTTTCGCGCCGAAGTGCGCAATCAATATGCCCCAGAAGCGGCCACAGCTCAGCGTCGTTGGCCGTGGGTGGTGGTGGCGTGTATTTTGAGCCTAGCGTTAATCGCACAACTTGGCTTTTACCAACGGCGCGCCCTGCTTGCGCACGATGATTCGCGCAAGGTGCTGGAATTTAGCTGCTCCTTGCTGCAGTGTCGTTTGCCGCTGCGCGAAAATTTGGCGCGCCTGAAGGTGCTGGACAGTGACGTCAAGCCGCACCCACGCACTCAAGGTGCGCTGCTGATTACCGCCAGCCTGCGCAATGAGGCCGCGTTTGCGCAAAACTACCCCATCGTCGAAGTTAAGCTTATTGATAAGTCATCGCGCGCGGTAGCCTTGCGACGATTCGCGCCGCGCAGTTATTTAGGCGATGCGGATGCAATTGCTGCGGGCATTGCGGCGAATGCCAGCTTGCCCATTGTTTTTGAGGTGATTGACCCCGGCGCCAATGCCTCAGGATTCGAGTTTTCCTTTTTGCCTGGACCTAATTTAGCTGAGGACTTAGCAAGTGGGCCGCAGCCTTGACCAATCCCGCAGCGCCGATGCCTTGCTCTACCCAGACCGCATTACCTTTCACGGTTCCTGTTTTGCTTCGCAAAACATACCAGCACTACACCCCGCTTTAACTTTGGAGCAAAAACATGCGAATTCATAACTTTAGCGCCGGCCCGGCAGCATTGCCGGAAGCAGTCCTCAAACAAGCACAGGCAGAACAGCTGGACTGGCACGGTGTAGGGGCTTCGGTGATGGAAATCAGTCACCGCGATAAAAAATTTATCGACGTAGCCGAAGCCGCTGAGCGCGATTTGCGCGATCTGATGAACATACCGTCGAACTACAAAGTTTTGTTTTTACAAGGCGGCGCGACCACGCATTTCGCGCAGATTCCAATGAATATCGCCACACCTGAGCAAACCGGCGACTACGTCATCACCGGCGCTTGGGGGCAAAAAGCCGCGAAAGAAGCGGCAAGCTTAGTCAAGGTCAACATCGCCGCTGATGCCGGTAGCTTGTTTGCCTTGGCAAACGAGTCAACAGGAAGGTACATTGACGTTCCCGATGTCGATACCTGGAAACTGACGAAAGATGCGGCTTATGTGCACATCACGCCAAACGAAACCATTCACGGCGTCGAGATGCACAGCGTGCCGAAACTGGATGCGCCGATTGTTGCCGATATGTCGTCAAACATTTTAAGCCGGGAAATTAATGTCGCTGATTACGGTTTAATTTACGCTGGCGCACAGAAAAACATCGGCCCGAGCGGTATTTTGGTGATGATCATCCGCGATGATCTGTTGGCGCGTCAGCCACGCAAACTACCGGCGATTTTCAACTATGCCAAACACGCGGAAAATGGCTCGATGCTCAACACGCCGCCCACCTACGCTTGGTATGTTGCCGGTTTGGTGTTTCAGTGGATCAAAGCGCAGGGCGGCGTCGCCGAAATCGCGAAGCGCAATGCCGCAAAAGCCGCCAGCCTTTACAGCTATATTGATGGCTCAGGTTTCTATCGCAATGAAGTGGCACTGCGCGCGCGCAGCCATATGAATGTGCCGTTCTTCCTGCCTAGCGCTGATCAGGACGCTGCCTTTTTGAAAGGCGCGGATGCGGCGCTTCTGATGGGTTTAAAAGGCCATCGTGATGTCGGTGGTATGCGTGCGTCAATCTATAACGCGGTGACCCAAGAATCCGTAGATGCGCTGATTTCTTATATGAAAGATTTTGCCGCGAAGGCCTAAGCCGCCTCCGATCTGCAGACCTGTGCCCCCACTTTAAAGTTATGAGTCTAACTATGTTTAAGATTAAAACGCTCAATGCCATCTCCAAGCACGGCTTGGCGAAATTCCCTAAAGCCCAATACAGCATTGATGATGGCAGCGAAACGCCGGACGCGATTTTATT
>JAYVAQ010000633.1:0-3099 GCA_043750875.1 Rhodanobacteraceae bacterium | reverse complement strand
GGAAAGTCTCGACGTAGTTCTGGCCGCTGCCGCCCGCGGTGGTGACTTGTACTTCGCTGTCAGACACGTAGTTGAGCTGCACCCGCCCGGCAAAATTATCGCCGTGCGAGCTATCGATGACGCGTCCGGCAAAGTCATATTTATAGCTGGCATAGCGTTCGCCGCGCTCATTGATAATGCCGGTGATGTGGTGTCTAAAGATCGACTCGGCGTAACCGGGTTCGGCGTATTTATATTGGCGCGTTTTATCGCCGGGATAGCGCACTTTAATCAGGCGATCAAAAGCATCGTACTCAAACGAAACTTGTAAGGAACCTTGCACATAGACCTTTTCGAGGTTAGCGCCAAAGCGTGGCGCTAACGGCACGCCGTTGACCTGTGCGGGCGCCTCATAGCCAAACGTCATCATCCGGCCGCGGCCGTCGGTCACGCTCAGCAGCTGATCAAACGCGCTGTGCGCAAAACTTAAGCTAGCGCCTGGATCTTCCGGGAAGTGCAGCTTGGTTGGCAAACCTAAGGCATTAATCCACAACTGATGGCCATCGGGGTAATACAGTTTCCAGCTGGCATCGCTGTCTTGGTAGCGCAAAATCTGACCGATGGTCTTTTCCGAACGAAACACGCCCGTACTCAATTTCCGAAACAGCTCTGCCTGACCCATTTCATTTTGGAAGAAGATAAACGAGTTTGTGGGGCTGGCTTGATAGTCGGGGTTGTGAGCGTCGGTAAAATGTCCCGTTATCAAGCGCCAGGAATAGTTGTGCGTCCAGTTCACGCCCAGACTGGCGTACATGCGCAGCTGGCGTTTGGTGTTGTAGTTACGGCTCAGACTAAGGGCACCATAGCTAAAATCCAGTTCATGGATGCTCTTATTGCCGGTGCCCGGGCCGCAGGGATTGCCGCGCGTGCATTCCGGTTCGGGCGCCGGTAGCGGCAAGTCGCTGGGGGCAATCACAATTTTGTTCGGGTCATTGGTGCCACAGTTGCCGTCGGCATCGGGCGTAAAACCCTCGGGGCAGATGAACCCACCGCTTTCCTCCCCACCCACCGATTCGGTATTGTCCGGTGGAACCGTATTGGCGGTGAGAACGGTCTTGGCGTCGCTGCTTAAATTGGGGCAGGCCACCCATTTAAACGTTGCCGAACTACTGGCGGCACCGGTGCGTATCCCATACGCCAGCGTTTGCCCAGGCATGCCAGCGATGGGTACGCGCACGGATCGCACGGTGCTCGAGCCCGTGCCCGCGGGGGGCGTCATCGTTTGTACACACCAACCCGAAGATCGACGTGCCTCGACAAAGCGCGCCATCTCATCCGCCCAGGTTTTGCATTGAAAACCAAAGACGCTTGCGCCGGCAGCACAACCGGCATTGACCGCAGCAATCTGGTTGGGGGAGGGCCAAAAGTTGACCTTTAATGCGGTTGTGCTGACTGCGTCCGGCAATGGCCCTGGCAGCGCTGAGCGTACAAAAGTACCCAAGGGCGCCGGGACGGGCGTCATATAGTCGGTGGTACGGCCCCGGTAATCGACGCCAACACGAACTTGCGCGCGCCCGTTAGGCCCCGGATTGGGCGCTTGCAGCACCGAAAAAAGTGGGAATCCTAGGATCGACCGGCCATCGCCGGGTGCCGAGGTAGTGACTCCGGCCCGCATATTGGCTTCAAACGCCTCGATTGAAGTGACGCATTTTCGCGGCTCGTCGCCCGGAAGCTTTAGTCGGTACAGCTGACTGGCATAGTTTGCCGGACATTCGCCGATCAATTGCGTCAACGACGCTAGGGGCCCAAATTTGATCGCGCAATGCCGCGCCTTATCCATGCCCACCATGACCGAAGTCACACGCGCCGGTAGCTCGGCCGTGCAGTCGTATTCCCAAGAGGCTACGCTCGCATTCGCCGCTGGCGTCGCAGCCACGGTGACCTGGGCATTGCTCGGAAAGTCAAACACGCAGCGCCCCGTTGCACAAATTTGCGTGGTTGCGCCTGATGCACTCGCCGTTATCGAGCCTTGATACGTGCCCGCTGCGCCATCAATGCTGGCGATATCCACCACCAGCGACTGACGATTGACACTGTTCGCATTCGCCGCACACGCCGAATGCCGTGGCTCCGCCATCGGATTACTCAAGCAAATGTTTTGCCCTGTTACAGTCACATCGGTGCCGACATCCTTATGGTTTTGCAAGCGAAATCGACACTTGCCTGTCAGCGATTGATTCGGCAAGTTCAGCGGCCCCGTCACTGACACACTTGCTGCACCGGAAACATTAGACGTGGAAACGGTCGTTGTACCTGAGGCAGCCAAGCTCGTTCCGGCCGCAGGCACCGTACACGCAGTCGTCGTATCGGGGATTACGACCTGCCCGACGTTAGGCGCAGAATTAGAGGACGAATTAATTCGAAACAGCACTGATCCGCCGCGCACCGACACCGGAAACGTACCTGTGAACGCCGTATTATTCGCGATTAAATCCCACTGAGCACCCTGCATCGTCACCACCACCGGCGCTGGCACGGGTGTCGCCGGCACCACTTCGCCTAAGAGACGAACCACACTCAGCGTACACGTGCCACTGCGCGCAGACATCGTCGACGGCACGTGCAGATTTTGCGAAGTGATCGCGCCCTGCACGACACCAACACTATTAGTGACGCCGGAAAATGCCACCGAGGCCGTCGTTGTTGGCGCATTCGCCATAGCACAAGGCGCACTCTGTATTTGCCGACCTGCGGCAAAAGTGGTACTGGAAAACTCATCCGGCAGCCACATCAGCGAATGTTTTAACAGCGCCGGAACCGTGCTTTCTGCCTGCACTGTGCTAGTTCCTTGGCCGTTAATGCTTAGATCGACGGGAATATAGTTGGCACCACTGAAGAGCAATTTTGGACCCGGAGATTGGCCATTAATTAAAAACTCACAGTTTAGCTCTCGATGTAGATTTGGGTTGGCCGCGTCAAACGGCGTCACCATTCTCCGAGCTGTCAACGTGAAGTGCGCAATGCCTGAGTCATCTGTAACGGCAATTGGCATTGAACTCTCATTGCCAATCAAAAAGGATGTACCGGCAGGAAGTGCAGGGTCAACACAATTCAGGCGCG
>JAYVAQ010000632.1:0-2230 GCA_043750875.1 Rhodanobacteraceae bacterium | reverse complement strand
GGGTGAAGCGTTGACACAACTTGCTGCTGCGTCTGATCCATACATACGCGGGCGCTGAAACTCAGAGATCAAATAAAGTTAGGGTGTAAAATGACCGGCTTGAGCCGTTACAAGAGCCAGTGCACGCAGAAGCATTAGAAGCAGCTCGCCCGAGCAGAAGACGCAGCCCACAATCACAAAAAGGAATCTAGCTAGCATGCAAACTTACGGAGATCGCCCGACATTGGGCGCAATGCTGTTGCAACATGTCATTGTTTTTCTGATCTGTATTGTGTTCCCAGGATTGGTAACCGGGCTTGCTCCTGCAACCTGGGTTAGCTTTGAGCGCAGCGGAGACGCAGTTGCGGCTACCACTCGAACTTGCATGTATTTTTTAGTGCCGTACAAGATCCAGCATATTGAGCAGGTCAGCTCAGTGTCCAGCCGCGGACGCGCCGACTCAAGCAGGCGTGAGCGCACATACGGCAGCCGCTCCGAGCGAGTTGTGCACGTGGATGGAGAAGGATTCCTGCAAATTCATGGCGATGGTGCACAACTGATTGAAGTCAGTGTTTCACCCGCTAGCCTAGCAAGCGTTATCACTAAGTCCACTGAGTTTTTGAACTCTAGCCAGCAAGGTTCCAACACATTTTTCGTGATCGCAAATTGGAAATTCGGCGCACTGATGGGCGGAGTTTTGAGTGCTTTTACTTTTCTTTATGTGTTCGGCTACATCTTTGGTTTTCTCAAGTGGATTTATTCCCGGCTCAAAAGCGCGGCTTCCAGATCCGCCTGAGCACATGCGCCAAGTTCGCAGGCAAAAATTGTTTGGCGTAAAAAGCTAGCAACGTACTAGCCGACACTACTCCATCCAAATATCAAAGCGCGTTTAACCGCCGATACTGGCTAAACGAAAGGCAAAGTCGTGGCGCTGCAGAACTTCGCGCACAAACATTAGGCCTATGCCCTGTCCGCCTTTTTTGGTCGAGAAAAACGCGCTAAACAGCTGGCCTGCGGGCACCAATGCCAGGGCGTCAGCGGAATCAACTACCGATAAACGTACGCGGTTGCCGCTGTGGCTGTGTTCTTGCTCAAGTTCCAACCGCACATAGGCAGTACTATTCGGCGCTAATGCCAGTTGACTGGACACCGCTTCGATTGCGTTTTTCACGACATTGATGAGCGCCTGACTGATTAGGTTCCAGTCTAATTCTAACTTTGGCAGATTTGGCTTGGGCTGCCATTCCAAGGTAATGCCGCGCCGGCTGCAATCGCTGCGATAAAGTGCTGCGATGTCGTCCAACATTGCATTGATATCGCTGTGATCCAACACTGGATCTGGCATTTTCACCACGCCGGTAAAGCGTTCAATAAATTCACTGAGCGCGCTGGTGCGGCGTTTTGCCGCTTCAATGGCGGTGGCAAAATCTTCGCGATCGGTCGGCTGAATCTGTGGCGCGTAATACAGTAATGAGTCCAAAACCGAGCCAGTAACCGCGACGGTATTGTTTACCTCATGCGCCAGCACGCGCACCAATTTTTCGTAGGTGGCTTTTTCCGAACGTTTTAGCTCGGCGGTGATCTCATCAATCAGCAGAAACTGCCGGGTAAAACCGCGATCTAAAAATTGCTTGCGTTGCGCGCGAAAAATGCGGCCGTCTTGATCGGTAATCAGCGTCGCGATATCCAGTGGAATCGCTTCCACCTGCCGCAGAAAATCCAATTTGCAGCGCCGTAACTGCGCGTCGGCTAAGCCCCGTTCAAAACTTGTCTGCCGTGTCGCCTGATCGGCGAGACTTGTCTGCCGTGTCGCCTGATCGGCGAGACTTGTCTGCCGTGTCGCCTGATCGGCGAGACTTTTTTGTATTATTTATAACCTTTACTAGATTTGGTACACATGAGCTACTACATTGTTTTTCAAGAAGAATTAGATGATGTTGATGCCTTTGAGGCATTCAAAACGATTGCAAAAGCGCACGAAAAATTGGCGGAAATTGCGCAGGAAATCGGTGTCACCTCCTTGCGCGAATTTGTCGGCGGTGCGGATCGGGTGAGCGAGGATTTTCAAGACATCGCCGAGAACGAAGGTTGGAGCGGTGTTGACTATCATGGTGCCGGTGGCGTCGATGGTTGGTTTGAGGCGAGCGATGGCTTGGATACTGTGCGCGCGCTGATGGGCTACATCGAATCGGATCCGGAATCGCTGAAACGCCCGAAGGCGACGATGGAAGAATTACGCGCGTTGGAGTCG
>JAYVAQ010000631.1:0-2096 GCA_043750875.1 Rhodanobacteraceae bacterium | reverse complement strand
GATGGCGATTGGTAACAACGTCACGGCACTATATCCACACGAAAGCTATGTCGCGCGCGAAGTGCGTGACGCGGATTTGGTCATTGGCGCGGTGCTTATTCCTTCGGCGCGCGCGCCGCGTGTGGTGACGACTGAAATGATCAAATCCATGCAGCCGGGTAGCGTGGTGGTGGATATTTCGATTGACCAAGGCGGCTGTATTGAAACTGCGCGGCCAACGACCTACGCGAATCCAACTTATGTCGAACACGGCGTGATCCACTTCGCGGTAACCAATATGCCAGGAGCCGTGCCGCAAACATCGAGCCAGGCTATTTCGGCAGCAATCTTGCCTTACACGCAGCGCTTGGCGTCGGGCCAATGGCGTGACCATGCAGGGCTAGCGAAGGGCGTCAACATCGAAGGCGGGCAGTTGGTGCATCCAGCTTTGTTGGCGAAGTAGCTGCATTATTTGCGCTACCTTTTTTGTGGGAAAACAAAAATCCAAGGGCCAAAGGCCCGCTTCATCGAGCTGGTTGCGTATATCTTGATGAATCGGGCGTTCAGCCCTCAAAACATTGCGCAATTTTTCCCCCGGGGCGTTGCCCCGGGCTGGTATGAGGCGCGCCTTTGGCGCTTTCACATTGGCCGGGCTTAGGTTAATTGCCTTGGGTCTGTACAAGTTAAAGTTCAGCGCTGAAAGCGCCTGCGTATTTATAGACTTTCGTAGCAACCTTGGTCTATTCGCGATCAATCTGAATATTTTCTTTGGTACCGCTGTTGGCGACGGCGAACATCACGCCTAATCCGATCATGATCACCAAACCAATAAGCGACCATGCTGTGCCGATCCTTTCAAGCACACCCAGTTTCCATAGCGCCGCGGACACGCCGCCAAGTAAGAATAGAAAGCCAATAAAGTACATACCTGTCCATTTCATGATCACGCTCCTGGCATTTCAATAAAAGTGCATTCCGGCAAATACTCCCGGAAAGCTAAATCGCGGATTCTCAAGCGGACTTGGGAATTGGCGAAATAATCTTAGTGACGTGCGCCTTGGGCTTCAGTGCGTTGCCGCACCTAGGCCAGATTCGAAAACTTTAGATTTGCCAACCTAGTTTCAACGCTTGGAATTTGTTGCTACCTGATCGAGTCGCTGCGCGCGGCATTCCGCGTCAACGTCTAAGCGCATTCGGAAATGCACTGAGCGAACAGCATAAATCCAACTATTTCGGTATCGCCAGTTGCCAGTATCACCGAGGGAGCGTAGCGATAGGCGTTGGGTTTTGATTTTTTTGGTCTAGTTTAGAAATGGTCTGGTGGGTGGTGGGGGCCCAACTGGCTTTCAGTTGGACCCCTGCGCTACGTGAGCTTTCCTGCCTAGACGGAGCGCTTGGCAGCCGACTTGACGTTTGCTACGGCAGAGCTGAGATCAGACTTGATATCGCCGACCGCCGCCTGCGCACGACCCTTGTTCTTCTGGACTTTGCCTTTCACTTCCAAAGTTGGATTGCCTACAACTTTCCCGGTAGCTTCTTTGATAGCGCCCGTGGCTTGCTCTACACGGCCTTTGATCTGGTCTTTGTTCATGACGACTCCAATATGGTTTAAGTTGTCCGGGAACACAGGGCTGAGCCTTGCTCCGGCGTCTTTACTTTGCTCGAAGCCTTAGACCTAGTTCGGTACGCTAGAGCACATACTCCGGAAAACGTCCCGATCCGTGAAGCTAGGGCTGCGCTGTTGGCGTATGGTTGGCGAAGTGGAAGAATTGATCGACAAGGCCAAGAAAATCAGCCAGCGCACGCTGCGTTGGTATCGGTTTTGCTCGGATTTTGAACAAGGTTTAGGACGACGACGCAGCATTATTTTTGCCGCGATTGCGGCGGAGGTCGTTCGGTGTTGATTTGTTTTGGTTTGGAAATGGGTCGGATTTCAACGGCGCGGATTGAAATATCTGCGGGTTTTTGGGATGTGGCGATTTTAAAATTGAAGCGTGGATGTCCCAGGCTTTCAGCGAGGCTTTCAGCGCCCAGGCTTTCAGCGGGATAGGCTTTCAGCACCCAGCTTTCAGTCCCGGACGTGAAGAACGCGTATTTGTAAGTTAAAGAAACTGTAT
>JAYVAQ010000630.1:0-9019 GCA_043750875.1 Rhodanobacteraceae bacterium | reverse complement strand
GGCCGCATCTTCGGCGATTGATCGCTTGCACATTTTACAAAGCGCGCAGGGGCGTATTGAAAGTGGTGAGGAAATCGCCATGCTGTGCGCGCTGATTGGCGAACGGAATTTTGCGCTCATTGCCGATGGCCGCGAGTTGGCGATTGCGCGCATCGAACAAGCGCAAGCGGAAGTCAACGCGCAGCTAGAAACTTTGGGCGCAGGTACTGAGTTGCGCGAAAAATCGCTTTCCGGCCTGAAAACCCTGCAAGATCAAGTCGATCTTGAGATTTCACACGCGGCGCTGTTGGGCTTGTGCGAAGAGGCGGCAAATGATCGCGACAGTGTTTTAGAACGTCTCAATCGGCAAATAACCAGCGAACGCCCGGCAGTAGGCGAACAGCAGCTGCTACTGACGGTTGTGCGTCCTGGGCGTCTGGCGGGCGGATTGATTATTGAACAAGAAGCCGATTTAGACGTGTACTTTGACAAAGTCCGCGAAGCCTTAACGCCAATGCTGAAAGCGGGCATGCGGGTGCGGTTGGAGTAGGTGCGGTTTTGCATTAGTCTCCGGTGCCTGAAAACTCCAGCCCCATAGGCGCGCATGAGCGATATCCTAAACACTATTTTGGCGCGTAAGGCGCAGGAAGTTGCCGCGCTCAAAGCGCGCGCCAGTTTGGCAGAGCAGCGCGCGCGTGCTGCAGATATGGCGCTTGCACGTGGGTTTGAGGCGGCGTTGCGCACAAAAATTGCCAAAGGCAAAAGCGCAGTAATTGCGGAGGTAAAAAAAGCCAGCCCAAGCAAAGGCGTGCTACGTCCGGACTTTAATCCAGCGGAGATCGCGATTAGCTACGAGTCGGGTGGCGCGGCGTGTTTGTCAGTGCTGACGGATATAGATTTTTTTCAGGGCAGCGACGCTTATTTGCAAGCGGCGCGTGCGGCGTGCAGCTTGCCGGTGCTGCGCAAAGATTTCATTGTAGATGCCTACCAAATCTATGAAGCGCGGGCCTTGGGCGCGGATTGCGTGTTGCTTATTGCGGCTGCCTTGCAGGACTCGCGGCTTGCGGAATACAGCGATATTGCGCGCGATGTTGGACTGGATGCTTTGATTGAAGTGCATGACCGTGAAGAAATGGCGCGTGCGTTGGCAACCAGCGGCAGCCTAATTGGCGTCAATAACCGCAATTTGCGCACGTTTGAAACCAATTTGGATATTTCGGTACAGCTCAAGCGCGATTTTCCTGAAAGGCGGTTATTTGTCACCGAGTCGGGGGTGCACAGCGTGTTGGACGTGGAAAAACTGCGCGAAGCGGGAATACACGCGTTTTTGGTGGGTGAGGCGTTTATGCGAAAGCCGGATCCGGGGGCTGCATTAACTGCATTGTTTGGCGATTGCCATTAACAGGGTTTGCTGGTCAGACGAAACGGAAAAACAAGTGTGCGACTACGCGTGATGGCGCAAACGGCCATCCAAAAGTCCAAACAAAGTCTGTTACTTGGCAATTTATGCCTAATGATTTAATATTGGTACCAATTTACACAAAAGAATAAAAATCATGAAGAATATTGCAATGGCTTTGGTAGCATTTTGCTTGTCGGGTGGCATAAACGCCCAAACCTGGGAGCGAGTGATTAGCAACGGCAACGGCTCCAGCTTTTTGGACCAGTTACAGAATGCGGGTGCAAGCGTTGTTGACAATCAGGGCTTTATCCATTTTCAAAGCGCGAACAGGCTTGTTGGTGCAAATTCGCCCATTCTTTATCACCTTTACACTTTGAACAGCAATAATGTTTTCCCTTGGATTTGGGGTCTTGACGACGGTCGCGCAGGCGAGGGATGTGGAGTTTTTGCTCGTAATGGCAATCGGGTTGATTGCTTCAAGGGCCCAGGCCAAAGTTTTCCACCACGCGCGGCTTTCAGGTTAGTCAGGCGAGTCCACGGCCAACTGGATTGGTCGTTAGACCTTGCGCCCACCATTGTTGCGCTTGACGGGCTAGAGCAAACGTCTTCGGGCGATACTTTTGCGATCACCAGAGATGACTCCGGTCAGGCCGCAATGATCCAAATTTCTGGTTTTAATAACGTTACAACTACGATTCTTGGTAACCCATGCGGGGCTGGCGACTATCGTTTTGCCGCACTCAAACCGCCCGAAAGTTTTATTCAATGGGGGCGTCTGGCGTTTATTTGTAGTCAGAATGGCAGGGAAGGACTGGTCAAACAATTTATAATCACGCGGACGGGTTCCCTGCTGTCAAATGGTGAGACGTCACTGCCAACCGTGAGCAGCATCAACAAGGTGTTGTTTAATGGACAAGAGGAAGCATTTATTCTTACAGATCGGCGAACAGTTTTCCTTGCAAGTACTCAAGGATTTTCGTTTCCCGTTTACCAATTGAGTGGGCCACGCGACATCAATGAGATTTTGCGTACCTCTGAGGGCTTTGCCGCAATATACGTTTCTCGTCGCGAAAACGATGACTCTGGCGTCCTATGGAGCAATAGTTACGGTGATATTTACGCGCAAGCAACCTCATCGTGGGTCAATCAGCATGACAGTAAATTTGCTGTCACGTCCACAGATCTAGTTGTCGCCGCCGGAACACTCAATTTTAGTCAGAGCAACGCTATCGGCGTTAGCGCGGCCACACCGATTCTCGATGCCGTAGTATTTTCGCAAGACGGCAAGACATATGAGTTGCCGTCGGTAGCAATGTTGGCAGATGAACACAATAACGAAAACTTCAATATCTCAGTTTCTGCACCGGAAAATGTGGTTATTTTGAGCAATACCCCCGAACAGCCTTTCGGTATTTTAATTCGGCAATTTGACTTGGCTGAGTTCGTAAGTCATTAAAATTGCCAAGAATGGATGGTGCGACAGTTAGCAGGAAATGCTGGCCTTCGCGCCATTACTGCAAAAGCACTCGCGCGTGATAGCGCAAGTGGCTTTCGATAAAACTGGCGACAAAATAGTAAGCGTGATCGTAGCCTTCACGCATATTGAGCGTGATCGGATGGCCGCAGGCATCGGCGGCGGCGACCAAAGCTTCGGGCATCAAACGCACCAGCGCATCATCGCTGCTGCCTTGATCAATCAAAATCGGCAAGCGTTCACTCAAATTTTTGATCAGCTCGACCGCGTCATAAGCGTGCCAATTCGCTTCGTCTGACCCTAGCATCGCTGTAAAAGCGCGTCGGCCCCAACTCGCCGTACCTAAGCTTTGCGCGCTTGGGTGGCAAATGGGCGCGAATGCCGACAGGCTGCGATAACGCCCTGGATTTTTCATCGCCACGATCAACGCGCCGTGCCCGCCCATCGAATGGCCGCTAATGGAGCGCACGTTGGTCACTGGCAGCTGTGCCTCAACTAAGTCAGGCAATTCCTGGGAAACATAGTCAAACATCTGATAGTTCTTCGCCCAAGGCGCTTGCGTCGCATTCAGATAGTAGCCCGCACCCAAACCTAAGGCCCAGCTGCCTTCAGGATCAACCGCAACACCCTCGCCGCGTGGGCTGGTGTCCGGGCAGACAATCGCGATCCCCAGCTCCGCCGCAACCCGCTGCGCTCCGGCTTTTTGCATGAAATTTTCGTCCGTGCAGGTCAGGCCAGACAGCCAATACAGCACCGGCACTTTCGCGCCTTCTAATGCCGCAGGCGGCAAATACACCGCAAACGTCATGCTGCACTGTGTGCTCTGCGAGTCATGCTGATAGCGACGGTGCATGCCGCCGAAGGATTTGTTTTCGGAGATTAGTTTCATGGGTTTTCCTAACGCGGTAATTGTGTTTTGGAGCGCAGTATGTTGCATTTATTCCTTTAAAGAAAACGCCGGATGCGCTGCAGGCTTCGATGAGCCAGATTTAGAGCCTATTCGGCGCATCACAAATGCGATGCGCAGTATCCGCGATTTCGCAAAAGCATCGCGTTGGCAATTTCAATCGCCGAAAATCACTAAAGTCGGTCAATACAAAGTATTAATAAGCTCAGCTATTGAATGAAGTCAGTAATCGAATCGCAAAATACTAACTAGATTGCGCCGGAAATTCTCGGAAACTTCTTGAATTTTCCTTGAATGGGCTTAAAAACATCCTTGAAACCTTGAAAACTCTTGAATTTAATTAAAGATACTAGAATATTAGAAAAAAGACGACCAATATGGATTCCGGCAAACAAAAAACCGAATGCCGATTTAAACCAGCCTGCTTAAGGAAGTAAGACCATGAAAATCACCCACATGAATAACTCTTTCCGTGTCACGCTACTTGCTACTGTACTCACCGTTGCTTTCGCTACAAGTACAAGCGCCGTTGCGGGCAATGCTTCAACCTCCACTCACTTGAAAGCGCAACAAGCAGAAACAGCAGAACGTACACCCATGTTCATTCTCTCCCAGAAAGTGGGTGATGTCGGTCGAGAAGCCATTGGAAGTGGAGTTCAGACCGTGCGAAGTGCCGAGTTCGAGCACTATCCGGGGCTGAAAATTATCTACGCAGACGTTAACAGCATAGAAAAAGACAAATATCGCGAAGTCGTCAACTCAATACGTACAGCGCTAAATGGAGGGAATTTTGTTGCCCTAGAAACGAGCGAGTTCGATTTCCCGTTATTGAAAAATTTTATTATGCAGAATTTTCCAGAAATTGACATTTCAGAGTTTAACGACGTCGCCGTATTATTGCGATTAGAGGGAAAAAAAATCCGCGCTGAGCGTATCGATCCTACTGAATTGGCAATGTATGCGGGTATTCCGTATGCGGAAATTGCATCACGTTTACCGAGTATCCCTGCTGACCAAGGAGTTATTCATTCGAAGGCTTACATTGGTGGCAAAATTAATTTGGATTTAGCAATCCAGGCATACGATGACACGCCAACATATACAGGCTGGACACTTAAATACGACGGAACCTACGTTGATTTATGGGAAAGCAACACGGGTCAGGGCGTATGTACAGTTGCGTGGCGTGGTACGGTGAAAACAAATCTGCACGACGTTTACGCAGACCTTACTTCGCAAGCATATTTTAGCGCCAGCATTAATAACGTAGCAGGCGTTTCGATGAAGGGTGGAAATGGGTTTGTCCAACGGCTTCATGCTTATGATGATACTCTGAAGAACAAGTTTACGAGCGCTGGCTGCATAAGCATTGTCATTACGGGCCACAGCTTGGGTGCAGCGGTCGCGTCCATTCATGCTTTGCAGCTTGCGCACGATCCGGATTGGCGCGTCCCTTTGAATAGCGTGGTCGCTTGGAACTCCCCAAACGTTATTAGCGCCGCCACTCAAAGGGACAGGCTAGCCGAGCTAAATAAGCATGCAGTAGTGCACGTAAATTGCCGCCTCTATGATTGGCTTGTCAATCCACTCCCGACAGGTTTACACCGCATCGGAAACCCCGATAGCACTCCGGTTAAGGGTTGCACCTTTGTGAAGACAGGAACAACCTGGTCAACTAATCCAAACGCAAACCACGCACCAGACCTTTGGCGTTCCGAATTTTAGTCCACTGTTATGTGAAACGACCACACTCTCTAACCATTGAGATGAAGGTACTGATTCAACTTTGCCAAGAGCCCTTTCGGAAAATAGAGGTGCCAGTGGCCTACACGCCACTGGTTTCAAAACTTGCCTCAGTCTCACATCTTCTGTGTTGGCGCACGCATGCATACTAAAATGCATGCGTGGGCGGTTCTAACCTCGAAGTGCGGCCTTTATTTTGACGGGGGCTTCGCTTCCAAGGCCTTCCGCCAAATTTCAATCTTTTCACTAGATCCTTGGCTAGGCTGAACTTTATCCCAAGCCTCATAAAGCCCAATCAATCCGTCAATCACGTCCCTAGAATATGCAGGACTAACACCTTTGACAGCCTTCAGCCGCTCCCAAGCCTCTGCAAAAACCGGCTCAGCCTCCTTCAGCAAACCCGACGCCAGAAGCGCTTTACCATACTCAGTCAAAAACACCCCCACACGGTGGTCGCGCTTGTCCAGCATGCGCCGCGCGCCCTCGCTGGCTTCACGCGCTAAGGCCAGCGCTTCCGGCAATTCGCCCTGTTCGCGTAAAAGCTGCGCGAACGCCAGCATGCAACCTAGTGTATCTTTTGCACTTCCTGGCAGTGTCAGACGCCGCAGCGCATTAAGTGCTTTGCGATATTGCGCCTGCGCCTGCGCAGCTTTCCCTTGCCGTTTGAGAAGCTCTCCATAGTGGCATTCGGCAATCCATGGACTTGCAGACTCAGGATTAATTATCAAATTGTTTCGCAGCCCACTAAGTGCTTTCATTTGTACTGTTTCAGCCTCATCCAAACGCCCCTGCAGTTGCAAAACGTAGGCAAGACCATCGAGCGCTCTATATACGTTCACACTTTCTGCCCCAGAAGCCCGCTGCCGCGCCTCCGCGAGCGCGCGATAAATTATCGCCGCCTCTCCCAACCGCCCCTGTTCTTGCCGCAACTGCGCCAAAACGGTGTGAACACGCGACACATTGGCCTGCCCACTTTTAAAGCTTACCCCGTCGCCTTTTATCGCGTCCTGAAGCGTCGAGTCGGCTTCGTCCAAGCGCCCAGTTTGCAGTAAAACATCCGCCAGATTGGCTCGCCAGAACAGCTCGGCACCTGTAGGAACACCGGGTGAACGCGCCTGAATTGTCAAAATTTCACGGAACTGCGCTTCTGCTTGCTCCAGCCGCCCATAAACCATGAGGAATACTGCAAAACTATTTAGCCTGTCCAAAGTGTCCGGGTGTGCGCTGCCGAGCAGTTTGCGCACGCCTGCTATGCCCTCGCGGAAGTAGGGTTCGGCTAGCTTGGTCTTGTTTTGCCGGGCATAAACTCCAGCCAGCGTGCTGATTGTGTTAACGGTGTCAAGTGCGCCATCGCCGTATACGCGGCGTTGCGTTTTCAAGGCGGTTTCAAGCAGTACCTCAGCCACATCTAGTTTCGCTCGTATCGATTTTACCTTTCCGAGTGCCGTCATTGTTTTGAGCGTGTCGGGGTGCTCGACACCCAACACGAGTTGCCGCGCTGCAAAAACCTCGGCATAAAGCGATTCCGCTTGATCGCGCTGGCCCATTTGCCATAGGACAGCACTTAAAAAATGTAGTGCTTTAAGTGTCTCTGGGTTCTGCGCGCCCAGCTGAGCACGCAATTGAGTCGCAGCGCTCCGCAAATCAACTTCGGCCTCGGGCAGCTGCCCCAACGCTAAACGTAACGCACCCCGGTGGCTTAAGGACGCCAAAAACAGCGGGTGTTTATCGCCATATAAGCGCTGTCGCAGTGCTAGCGCCAACGCCTGCGGTGCCACTGCCTGCTGATTCTGGCCCAATCCACTCAGCGTGTCGGCCAAGGACTGCCACAAGCGCGCCTGCAATTGCGGATGCGCGCTGTAATTTTTTTTCACGGTTGCCAGCGCAGGACTGAAAATGTAGTTACCAAGCTGATTTAAAGTCAGATCGGTGAAGTCTACGCCGAGCAATAACGCGTCTAATTGTTGTTGCGCGGCTTTGCTGGCAGCGGTGTCCAATCCTCGCTCCTTCGCCGATTGATCCATGGCGTTGCGCAAAGATTCTCGCAAACCATCGCCCATGACCGCCGGATTGAGCGAACTGAGTTGCTTCACCTGAAAATCAGCGGCGGCTTCGGCTTCGGCCGCTGAACTGCGGGCGCGCACAAACCCAACAACGGCTGCCGAGGTGGTGATCAAGAGCGCCAATGTCACCGCGCTACCCAATAAAACCGCACTTCGATTCCGCCGTACCATTTTCCGCAACCGATACATAAACGTTGCGGGCCTTGCCTCCACCGGCCGATTTTCCAGCCAGCGCCGTAAGTCCTTTTCAAGCTCCAGCACCGAGGCATAGCGCGCATTTGGATCGCGCTCTAAACACTTTGCCACAATCCAAGACAAATCCGAGCCTAGCGTTTGCTTCATTTGCACGATGGTCATTTGCCTGCGCGCAGCGATAGCGGTTTCGTGCTGCGCATCCAAACTGACAAAGCGCGCTAGCAGTGGCGGTGGCTCCTCATGGCTCAGTATGCGCGATAATTTCACTGGCGATTTGCTGGCTAAGTCTTCATCACTGTAGGGTGCTACGCCAGTCAGCAATTCATACAGCACCACGCCCAACGAATAAATGTCGCAGCGTGTGTCGATGGCGCTGGCGTTGCCGGAAATTTGCTCTGGGCTGCTATACATACGGGTGCCGACAAAGCTGCCGAGCTGGGTGTGTGCGGTCAAATTGCCCAGTTTGCGCTGCAAAGATTTCGCCACACCAAAGTCAATAATTTTCGCGGTCGCAGGCTGGCCCTGCGCGGTTTTGATCAGGATATTGCTGGGCTTTAAGTCGCGGTGGATGATGCCTTTTTGGTGCGCGTGCAGCACGCCATCACAGACTTGTAAGAACAGCTCAATGCGTTGGCGAAAATTTAATTCCTGCTCGTCGCAATGCGCAGTTATTTCCAAGCCCGGCACGTATTCCATGGCAAAATAAGGCCGCCCGGATTGCGCGGCACCGGCGTCATACACGGCGGCAACATTGACGTGATTCATTAGCGCTAACGCCTGGCGCTCGGCTTCAAAGCGCGCCAGCACCTCGGCGGTGTCCATGCCCGCCTTGACTAACTTAACTGCGACTTGGCGCTGTACCGGCTCGCGCTGTTCGGCCAAATACACCGCGCCCATGCCGCCTTCGCCAAGTTTGTCCATCAGGCGATACGGGCCGATGGATTGGCCGAGCATGGTGGCAAGCGAGCGGGTGGAATGGGCATCAAGAATTGCGGCTAACTGCTGTGCGAGCGCTGCGGGTTCAGGCGTTTCGGCAGCGCTGGCAGCGGTAAATGCCTGCAATTGCCCTGACACGGCTTGCGCGGATGGGCGCTGATCAGGTTCTGAGTTGATGCACGCGGCGATTAGGGCTTGCAGTGGGGCGCACGCTATGTTCGCTTCCGAGACGACACCGGGGGCGGGAGTTAAATCGCCGATACTGTGTTGATAATGCAGTATGCCCAGGGCGTAAACGTCGCTGTCTGCGGTCGCTCCTT
>JAYVAQ010000629.1:0-3343 GCA_043750875.1 Rhodanobacteraceae bacterium | reverse complement strand
TGGTATTGGCTTGGCTGTTGCTTGGGCTGCGTGCGATGGGCGCAAACGCACTTTCGGTGGTTGCCGCCAATGCGGTGTTGGGCTTTGGCCTGGCCGAATATGCCCGCGCGCTGCAGCAGTTCTCCGGCCGAAAAGCGGCAGTTAGACGCTCAATAGCAGCGTCACTGATCTTCGCGGTGATCACCGCACTGCTGTATTACTTTGACGTAAATCGCGACATGCGCGCAGCGGTTATTAATGTGCTGGCGATTGCAATGCTGAGCTACGTTTTCGTGGAAGCGCGCCGCACGCTCGAGTTTTCCCCAATGGCGACTAAGTTGACCATGATCGCGGTGGCTTCTTTTGGCCTTATCTTGCTGCTGCGCTCAAGTTATTTGGTCGCGAATGTGGCAGCATGGCCCGCGCTCGTATTGCAACAAGCAGTCGCGCAGCAACTAATCTCGGCGGGATTAACGGCTTGTTTTGCGCTGCTGACGTTCGCGTTTTCAATCATGTGTAAAGAACGTTTGACCAACGAATTACATCGGTTGGTTCGCTACGACAGTTTAACCGGCACACTGAATCGGGCACCGTGGCGCATGGAATTCAATTCCCATTTTGAGCGCGGGCGGCAGTTTTCGATTTTGTTATTTGATATTGATCATTTTAAATCGGTCAATGACGCCTATGGCCACAGCGCCGGCGATGCCGTATTGCAATCAATCGCAGGCTGCGCCCGCGTTTTGTTCGGTGAACGCGTCGGCCGTTTGGGTGGGGAGGAGTTTGCGGTGATTGTTCCGGCAATGGGCGAATCGCACGCATTGGAATTGGGTGAGCGCTTTCGTTGTGCGGTGTCGCATTTGAAAATCGTGCATGGCGCGGAAACTTTAAATACCACTATCAGCTTAGGCGTTGCGGATGCCACTAGTTTCGAGAACACCAAAGATTTGCTCAAAGCCGCTGACGATGCCATGTATGCGGCCAAGCGCCGGGGCCGAAATGTTTCAGTTACTGCATCGAGTTTGGTGGCGCTTTAAGGTATTTATATCGCTGATTAGTACGCAATCGTCACGCTTTTCGCTTCAGTAAAAAAGCGCATCGCGTCCATTCCGCCTTCGCGGCCCAATCCGGAATTTTTAACGCCACCAAATGGCACACGTAAATCGCGCTGCATCCAGGTGTTGACCCAAACTAAGCCAGAGTCTAGTTGGGCGGCCATTCGGTGCGCGCGCTTCACGTTGCTGGTAAATAACGCGGTCGCCAGTCCATAAACCGTGCTGTTGGCAAATAGCAGCGCTGATTCTTCGTTATCAAAAGGAATCAGCGTGGCAAATGGGCCAAAAATTTCTTCCTGATTAGTGGCGCATTCGTTCGGTAATTGATCGAACACAGTGGGGCCTAGAAAATAGCCTTCCTCACAGCGACCGCTTATGCGCACGCGCTCGCCCCCAATCAGCAAGCGGCCACCTTCCTCGTGTGCGCGAGCGATTGCACCCAATACTTTTTGCAAATGCGGCGCCGATACCAATGCACCAAAGCGGGTGCCTTCCAATGCGGGGTCGGCCGGAGTCAGTTTTGCCGTTTCCTCCAAAAAAGCCTCGCGGAATTTCGGCATCAGCGATTTTTCGACCAGAATGCGCGAACCACACAAACAAATTTGGCCTTGATTGCTAAAAGCCGCGCGCACCGATTCCCGCACTGCCAGCTCAAAATCGGCGTCCGCGAACACGATCGTGGCGTTTTTGCCGCCCATTTCTAGCGATAGCTTCTTAAATTGTGCCGCGCTAGCTTGCGCGATGGCGCTGCCGGTGGCGGTGCTGCCAGTAAAGCTAACCCCATTGATGGCGCGCGCGGTAACAAGCGCGGTACCAATGCCCGAGCCGGTGCCATGCACTATGTTCAATACGCCCGCCGGTAAGCCTATGTCGTGTGCGACTTGCGCCAACAAATACGCAGTTAAAGGCGTAACTTCTGAGGGTTTCGCCACCACACAATTGCCAAATGCTAGCGCCGGCGCGATTTTCCAGCTCAGTAAATAAATCGGCAAATTCCAGGGGCTTATGCACACCACCGGCCCCAGTGGTTGGCGCAAAGTGTAGTGCAGGCCCACGCCGCCCTGTTCGTGCGCCTCTGACGCGTAAAGCTCGGCGGCGTTGGCAAAGAAGCGAAAATTGCTGATCGCGCGTGGAATATCAATGCTGCGCGCCGCGAATACCGGCTTACCGGAATCCAAGCTTTCGGCTTGCGCGAATTCTTCTAAGCGTGCCTCGATGCCATCCGCAATTTTGCGCAGCCACGTCGCGCGCTCGGCGGGTGCAAGTTGGCCCCAATTTGCCTGGGCACGCACCGCAGCCGCAACCGCGCGCGCAGCATCATTGCTGTTGCCATCACTCAAACCGCCGTAAATTGCGCCAGTTGCTGGTTCGACTAAGAGCAGGGTGCGTGCACTGCTGGAAGCGCAGAATTCGCCGTCAATGTAGTGCAAGAGTTCGCGCATGGTTTACTCGGTAAAATTGGCTGTGAAAAAGGCGGGAATTAAGCCGAAAATTAGGCATTGTAAAAACCTGGCTGCACGCTGCGCCGTACGAATTCTGGCACAGGCGTTGTGCGCCCTGTTTGCGGATTCGTCCATACCAAAACCGATTTGCCGACCGCATAAATCGTGGCGTCGTCCTCGGTGGCAAGCGTGTGGTGCAGGCTCAAACTTGAATTACCCAGGCGCTCCAAGCTCAAGCGCACAATCACATTCGCCGGATGCACCAGCGGCTTTTTGTAGTCCAATTCGATCCGAGCGATCACTGGCTCGGCTGTTTCCGAGCGCCAAGGCCCTTGCAAAGAACGAAACCAGGCAATGCGCGCCTCCTCACACAGCGTCAGATACTCACTGTTATTGACATGCTGATAGCTATCCATATCACGCCAGCGCAAGGCAATGGTGTGGGTGAAAAACGGGGCGGGAACGATGGGCTCGGGCATGGAAGCATACTTTTGGCGAATGCGGGCAAAGGTAGCTGGAACTGAAGGCAAGTCAAATGGTTCTTGAGGGGCTGGATTGGATTGGATTGGCATTGGTAATGGGCAGCCGATTCGTAAGCGTGCTCAACCACAAGAAGTAGTTTCGGGCGAACTTGAGTATCAAAACCCTAACTTGACCATGTTGTTTTGTTTGGAAAAGCTGGTGGAGTGATGCTCAGCTTGTTTCTTAGATAAAACTGAGGCTTGAACTATATGCGACTTAGTAGCAGTATCATGACAATGTTCACGGTGATCGAAACGCCATTTTTTTCAAAGCTTTGGCCGGACTATTGGACGGAAACCGAACGCGCGGCATTTGCCGTGTTTTTGGCGGAAAACCCAAATGCGG
>JAYVAQ010000628.1:0-3251 GCA_043750875.1 Rhodanobacteraceae bacterium | reverse complement strand
GGGGCCAAGACCATCGGACTTGCCTCCGACGCCTCGGTATCTAGCGCTGACGGCTGGAGTATTGACGATGTCATCGTACGCAGCTGTTCGCTGTAGCTGAGTCGGTGAATCAAATAGAATAAAATCAGAGCCCCGAATTGGGGCTTTGTTTTGAATAAAAGGAACGCCAAATGCGTCGCGCCCTCGCTTTTTTATTGATCGCGCTATTCAGCTTAAGCTCGGGTTGGGGGCACGCACAATTCAGCGCGGCTCAGCTCGTTCGCGACGCGCGCAGCCAAATCGGTGTCACCACCGGCTACGACGCCAGTTATCAAAAATTGGATTACCCAAATGGTGATGTCGCGATCATTAGCGGCGTGTGCACTGATGTTGTGATTCGCGGTTTGCGCCATCAAGATATAAATTTGCAGCGGTTGCTGCATGAAGATATGCGCGCACATTTTGCCGAATACCCAAAAATATGGCAGCTGAAACGCCCGGATAAAAACATTGATCACCGCCGTGTGCCAAATTTGCAGCGCTATTTCACGCGTCGTGGCTGGGCGCTAAAACTGCCTGACAGCGCCGGGGCGCGCGCTGTCGACGCTTTTATGCCCGGGGATTTGGTGACTTGGATGCTGCCGGGTAATTTGCCGCACATCGGTATCGTTTCAGACAAGAAAACATTTTTTGGCAACAACTATTTGGTGCTACACAACGTCGGCCAAGGCACGCAGGAGGAAGATGCTTTGGCCAACTGGCCGCAGACCGGGCATTTCCGCGTGCCAGCGAATACAGCGAAGTAAATTGAGCTGCAGCTATACCAAGCACTGCGCTTGCATTACCCTTCACGCTCTTTGATTCTTTACAAACGGAGCGCGTATGACCCAGGTGTTTGGCCAAGTCCTCTTTGGAATTTTTGGCCTATCGGTGCTGATCGGCATCGCATACGCGTTCTCGAAAAACCGCTCTGCTATTGATTGGAAATTGGTGCTAACCGGTATCACGCTGCAAGTGGTGTTTGCGATTTTTGTTATTTTGGGGCCGCAAATGGTGCTGAGATTGAGCGCGATTTCGGAGTTTTTACCGACCTTGATGAAAGTGTTTGCGCAGACATCCATTTTGACTAGCATCGTTTTTGCAGTTGCAGGCCACTTTGCTGGCAACGCAAAACTCGGGCGCATTGCCGCCTACGCTTTCGGTGTCGCCGCCGTACTTTCGCTACCGTTTATGGGCGATATTTTTGACGTATTGGCGAAACTTTTCGTCAAGACTTTGGAATTTGTTTCTGCCGGGTCGGGATTTGTATTTGCGGGCTTAGTCGACATTCCAAAATCTGGCTTTATATTCGCTTTCCAGGTTTTGCCGACGATTATTTTCTTTGCCGCCTTGATGGGCGTGCTGTACCACTTGGGCGTGATGCAGCTGATCGTGCGCTGGATGACGATAGGCATCACCAAGGTCATGAACGTTTCGGGTGCGGAAACCACGTCGGTGTGCGCCAGTGTCTTTATCGGGCAAACCGAAGCGCCGTTGACGGTGCGCCCCTACATCGAAAAAATGACCGAATCAGAGCTTTTAACCATGATGATCGGCGGTATGGCGCATATCGCCGGTGGCGTGATGGGCGCCTACATTATTATGTTGGGCGGTGGTGACCCAGTTGCGCAGGCGCTGTATGCGAAGCACTTTTTAGCCGCATCGATTATGGCGGCTCCGGCAACCTTGCTGTTGGCGAAAATTTTGGTGCCGGAAACGGGCAAGCCGTTGACGCGCGGCGAAGTGCGTTTGCATGTAGAAAAAAACGCCAGCAATGTTATCGAGGCCGCCGCCATTGGTGCGGGCGACGGCTTGAAGCTTGCGCTCAATATAGCGGCAATGCTGTTGGCTTTTATCTCCCTGATCGCGCTTTTCAACGCGATTTTAGGTTGGGGCGGCGACGTTACTGGATTCACTGCTTGGATGAATAGCGGCGCACCCCGCGTCGTGCCGTTTGTGTTGAATATTCAGACCATTCTTGGTTACATTCTGGCGCCCATTGCCTGGGTTATTGGTGTCCCTTGGGCGGATGCAATGACCGTAGGTTCGCTGATCGGCCAAAAAATCACTTTGAACGAATTTATCGCGTACCAAGAACTTTCTAAAATCACGGTGGGAACTGGCCCTGGGCAAATTGGCCTGGACGCTCGCATTATCGCGACCTATGCCTTATGTGGCTTTGCCAACTTCAGCTCGATAGCGATTCAAATTGGCGGGATCGGCGGGCTTGCTCCAGAGCGGCGCAGCGATTTGGCACGAATGGGATTGATCGCGGTATTGGGCGGCTGCTTGGCAACTTTTATGACGGCAACGATTGCTGGGGTGTTGTTGAAGTTCACTTGAGTGGTGATTGAGTGGCCGAAGAGACTGGTAATGCAATTTCTTGAACCTTGGATGCCAGCACCGAATGCAAAACAGCTGGAAAGTGAGCTTGCATCTGAAGTGGGCGCGCGACATTTATTGAAGGGTCAAAAAATGCAAGCTGTTGCAGTTAGGCAAGATTGCGACGATGTGTTGTTTGTAGGAATTGAAAATCCACAGCTCGTGGCTGTTGTGCACTTAACCTATGCCAATCGGCCAGAGTCAGACCCTTGCTGGCCAGCAACGACCCTGTTCTCCTCAATCGAGGAATGGGCAAGGCTTTCCATGGCCCCAGACAATGAAGATTTCATTTCATAGTTCGCTTTTTCCGGATGAACTTGAGCGCTCGGCATCCATATTAATTTGGGGGACTCCAGGTAGAAAAATCGTCATCACCAGGTGCGCGCAGCGGTGTGACGAACTAGGTCGCTTAAGATTGCTTCACTTCGTTCGCAATGACGAAATAGACAATTTCGCGCAGTTGATTTCCCACCCGCAAACAAGGCCGTGCAAAAATTTAAGCCAAAAAAAACCCGCCGATACATTGGCGGGTTTTTTGTTTTGCCGTTGCTAATTAAGCCGCAGGTGTTGCTTCAGCTGGTGCAACGTCGGCTGCCTTAATGGCATAACGTTTACGGAATTTATCGACGCGGCCGCCGGTTTCAATGGTCTTGTGCTTGCCGGTGTAAAACGGGTGCGACTTGCTGGAAACGTCGATCTTGATCAACGGATAGGTTTCGCCGTCGGTCCATTTGACCGTTTCTTTGGTTTTCTTGGTCGACTTCGTCAGGATGGCGAAGTCCGTGGTCACATCTTGAAACACGACCGCGCGGTATTCGGGGTGAATGCCTTCTTTCATGGCTTTTGCGTCC
>JAYVAQ010000627.1:0-11310 GCA_043750875.1 Rhodanobacteraceae bacterium | reverse complement strand
ACTGTGGTTGTTCGATGGTCCTTAAAGATCAGCGCCTCAGGCTGCTTCGTTATAGAAAGGGACAAGTCATATTCAGAATGTGCCTTTGCGTTTGCAACGAGATCCCTACATCCGCATTTTGGACATTTCCCAGAAAGCTTCATGGTCTACCACTTGCCATTGGCCGGTGGCTTGAGCACCGTCTTGAGGTGAGTGAAGTACTTTGGGTCTTCATCTTCAAATATTTCCTTGCCCGCCACCATGTAGGCGCGAGCCAGTTCATCGTTTGCCCTCGACAGGTTGCCAAGCTCGAACTGCGATTGACCCAGACGAAGATGAATGAAGGGGTTTCCGATTGCGTCTGGACAGTGCATCGCGTCAGCCAACGCGATCTTCGCCTGCTCGTACTTCTTGGCGTTGAAGTGTGCGTCACCAATTGAAGCTAAAAGCCACGTACATGCCTCCCAATCGGTCTTGGGTTCGGGCAACAACTCGAGCGCTTCTGAGTACCTCAGAGCTGCTTTCTCGTAGCTACCTTTTTCAGCCTGCGCATCTCCCTCCGCCGACAAGCGAAGGATCTCGCTGTGCACCGAATCAGGCAACTCCGCGCTCATGGCGCCAACGGATACTGTCACCGAGATCACCATCGCCAAGAACATTTTGAGAATCGATCGACGACCTTTCATAGCCACCTAACGCCGTGTTGAGCGGCCTGCGGCCGAAAGAGTGTCGGATCAACGTGGTGCGTCGCGAATACATTCAGAACCCAAATCGTCATCAAACCTGAGGATTTGGCAGCAAGCATTGCGGGCCGCTTTTGGGGAGCCGTCTGTGTCAGTCTAGATTTCAGAGCCACATTGCCACCCTCTGTTGGTCGTCGCCCGTTTGTGAGTTGGGGCAAGTGCTGTGCCAGTGCTTGACGTATTTCGACGCGCGGCGCGCCAACGCAAATTTCCGTTTCAGTGATGCCTATTCCGCGACGCGATATAAGTTCCCAGTTCATATTTTTCCTTTTGTGGATTGATGCGTTCTATGCCTCAACGATTTAATAAGCCGCCATCCACCGAACGGCAGGCCTAAATTGAGATGACCTTGTCATTTGCCTCAAGTTCTTGCGCAAGTATGTTTTCACAGTACGCAAGCACCTGCGGTGCAAGGCGAATTGCAGCCGCAAGCGTTCGATGCAAGGATGCCAGCGCTGCATAGCTAAAGTTCTGATTGATTCCTTCGATGCTGCAGAGATAGCCCTGGTCGTTTGCACCTAAACTGAGCGCTACCCGCAGACATTGATCGAGATCACCAAGCATCGCGGCAACCTCGGCCTCAGTGATACTTCCCTGGTAGGCGGCCATGTGCGATGCGACGTGCAGCGGCGAAAAGTCGAACGCGCCAATACCACAGCATTCCTGCCTGCACATCTTCTCGCACGCCATGAGCAGATTGGCGAGCGCTGGCGAGGGTTTTAGTTTGGGCAATTCGGTCATTTTGGTTGGCGCATAGAGTGCGGCTTCACTCAGTTCACTCCATTCTCGAAGCCATTGGCAAAAAGCACCGGCGCAATGGCGCTAACCGTGTGCAGCCCGGCAACGCCGGTCTGAGATCGAGAGTAGGCGTGCGAGCCATTCGTATTACCGAGGAACTCGGCGTCAATCAAATAGTTGCCCGCGTTGGCAAAGGTGATGTTGCAGCTGAAAATCGATGTCGTGGCGTTGACAACTTCTGGGGTGCTATCGGTACAAGTCGTGGCACTAGAATTCAAAAAAACGTTGACGGTTCCTATTTGAGGTGCACTTGCCGCCGTGACGGCAAACACGATCTGCACCAATTCGCCGGGCTCTGATGGGTTTGGTGTATGGGTTACGATGCTCAGTGAAGTCGCTTGCCCCAGGCTCAGCAAGCTCACGATGTTTTGCGCGGGGCGACCCACCACCAGCTGTTTGCGCAGCGCATCGTAACTATGGTTGATACCCACTCCACCCATAGCGGCGGTGCCTAGCACACTGTTTTCCGACACAATCGGACCGCTGCTCAGTAAGCCGTTGGGTAGCAGCGTTGTCGCACCCGCATCGGCGACGGCGAACCTATCCCACAATGGGCTGGCAACGATAAAGCGTCCATCCGCAGTGGCGGTAACACCAAATACGCCAATTTGGTCGTTTTGGCTACTACCGACGACCGAGTTGACAGTGCTGACCACACCGGACGTCCCGGTAGAGCCATTGCCCCAGCTGACTGCACCCGCAGCAGCGAAAGCACCATTCATCCAATTGGGACTGGTGACCACATAAGTACCGTTACTTAGTGCGGTCACATACTCGCCGACATTGTCGCCGGCTTTGTTGCCTACCAACGAGTTGCCAGTAGTTACGACCGCAGGGGCGGGGCCAATGCCACTGCGCCAAGTCGCCGCACCGGCAGCAGTGATGCCGCCATTTTTCCAGTTTCGACTTGCCACAACATAGTTGCCGTTACTAAGCGCAGTCAATGTAGAACCCACTCGATCATTCGTCTGACTGCCAGTCAGCGAGTTTGCCGTACTGACCAAACCCGTGGTTCCGGTGCTGCCATCGCCCCAAGTGGCAGCTCCAACATCCGGCACCGCACCGTTGTTCCAGAGATTGCTGGCGACGACATAGTGGCCATTGCTCAAGGCCGCCACACCTCCCCCGCCAACAAAGTCGCTTACTTTGTCACCCACCAATGAATTGGCAATACTGACGACGCCGATGCTGCCGCTGACACCATTGCCCCAAGTAGCCGCACCGGCCACGCCATTTTGCCCATTGTTCCAAGTCGGGCTAGCAATCACGTAGTGGCCATTACTCAGTGCGGTGATTCCGCCATTCGAAACGTTGTCAAACTGTTGGAATCCAATCATAGAATTGGCGCTGCTAACGACCGCGCCAGCGCCTGCCGTGCCACTACGCCAAGTCGCGGCGCCCACCCCAGGAACGTCGCCATTGTTCCACTGAGAACTTCCTACAACATAGTTGCCATTGCTGAGTGGCGTTACCGAATTGCCGACTTCATCGTCGGTTTGGCTGCCAACGAGGGAGTTGACCGCACTGAGCACACCTTTGCAGCCGCTTGCGCCACTGCACCACGTGACGGCACCGGCGTTCTGAGCCGCGCCGTTGTCCCAGTTGGGGGAGGTCACAACATAGTTGCCATTGCTGAGCGCAACCGCCCTGCCGAAATCTGCCGCTTGGCTGCCAATCAAGGAATTAGCGGCACTCAGCGTGCCGACCGTTGCGCCATTGCCCGTGGCCCAGGTATTTGCGCCAACGGCCACGTTGCCGTTGCGCCAATTGAAGGAATTGACAACATAGTGGCCATTGCTGAGCGCCACGACGCCAGCTATTCCCACTTGGTCATCGGCTTGCGTACCGACCAGTGAATTTTGCGCACTCACGGTCATATTGCCACCGGTGGCGTTGCCAAAAGTGACTGCGCCCGCCTTTAACGCGCCGTTATTCCCCCACTCCGGGCTGCTGATGACGAAGTGGCCATTGCTGAGTACTGTCACGCCAAACGAACCGACTCGATCACCGGCTTTATCGCCTTTGATCACCGAAATCTGCACGCCATCGGGCCGAAACAGATACACCGCACCGACGTCAAGGATGCTCGCCGAGGCGTCAAAATCCGGGTCAACGATGACGATGTTTCCATTTGGCAACACCGCCACCGTGCTGCCAAACTTGCCACTACCCGAGGGGCCAGAAATATTGGCCTGAGCGGCATAAGCCTGTGTGTGAACTATAACGGCGATGCCGACCAATAGGCTAACCACTATATTTTTCATGCGCTGCATTCTTGTGTAGTTGATACTGAGTAAAACGCCGCTGTTGGTAAGAGCGCACACAACAAAACACACATTTTTTTAGGCCCCAGGTCGGCCCACCAGTTGCGCAGGAATCTGCGCATCGTCCGTGCGGCCAGCAAACGTGATGCAGCCGTCACTGAAGATCAGTTATTCCGGTAAGTTGCTGGGTATTGATTCAAAACCATTGGCAAAAAGCACCGGCGCAATGGCGCTCACAGTATGGAGCACGCCAGTTTGGGAACGACTATAGCCGCTCGAGCCATTCCCAAGCCCAAGGAACTCAGCTTCGATCGGGTAGATGCCAGCATTTGCAAAGGTGATGTCGCAGCCGAAACGCACTGTGGTGGAGTTGACAGGGGTCGGAGTGCTGTCGGTGCAACCCACGACGCCCGCGCCAGAACTAAAAATATTGACGGTCCCATCTGTCGGTGCATTTGCCGCCGTAACATTAAACACGATCTGCACCAATTCGCCCAGCGCCGATGGATTCGGCGTATGACTAACAATGCTCAGCGAAGTCGCTTGCCCCAGGCTCAGCAAGCTCACGATGTTTTGCGCGGGGCGACCCACCGCCAGCTGTTTGCGCAGCGCATCGTAACTGTGGTTGATACCCACTCCACCATTAGCGACGGTGCCCAGCACACTGTTTGCCGACACAATCGGACCAGCGGCGCTTCCAATGCCACTGGGTTGCAGCGTTGTCGCGCCCGCATCGGCGATGCCGCCAGAATTCCATAAGGGGCTACCAATGATATAGCGTCCATCCGCTGTGGCGTCAACACCAAGTGAGCCAATGCGGTCGTTTGCGGTACTGCCGATGTTCGAGTTGGCACTGCTGACCACGCCGGTGGACCCGGTAGCTCCATTGCCCCTGGTCACCGCACCCACGGCGGCGGTGGCACCGTTTGCCCAAACGGGACTGCCAACTACATAATCGCCGTTGCTTAACGCGGTTACAGCCGTGCCGACATTGTCGCCGCTTTTGTTGCCCACCAACGAGTTGCCAGCAATGACGACCCCAGGGGTGGGGCCAAGGCCACTGCGCCAAGTCGCCGCACCTGCACCACTGATGCCGACATTGTTCCATGATCGACTTTCCACGACATAGTTGCCGTTGCTGAGCGCAGTTACCCCAAAACCCACACGATCATTAACCTGACTGCCGGTCAGCGAGTTTGCCGTACTGACCAAACCCGTGGTTCCTGTGCTGCCATTGCCCCACGTGGCAGCGCCAACATCCGGCACCGCACCGTTGTTCCAGAGATAGCTGGCAACGACATAGTTGCCATTGCTCAAGGCTTTCACGCTGGCGCCGACAGAGTCGTTTGCTTTTTCACCCACCAACGAATTGGCAATACTGACGACGCCGACGCTGCCGCTGACACCATTGCCCCAGGTAGCCGCACCGGCCACGCCATTTTGCCCATTATCCCAAGTCGGGCTAGCAATGACGTAGTGGCCATTGCTCAGCGCGGTAATCCCGCCATTTGAGACGCCGTCGAACGCCTGCATTCCGATCATAGAGTTGCTGCTGCTGACCACACCGCTCCCGCCCGCCGCGCCGGTGCGCCAAGTCGCAGCACCCACCTTGGGAATACCACCATTACTCCAAAGCGAGCTACCCACGACATAGTTGCCATTGCTGAGTGGCGTAACCGAATCACCGACTTCATCGCCGGTTTGGCTGCCGACTAAGGAATTGACAGTAGTGACCAAACCTTTGCAGCCGCTTGCGCCACTGCACCATGTAACTGCACCGGCGTTCATAGCCGCGCCGTTGTCCCATGAGGAGGAGCGCACCACATAGTTGCCATTACTGAGCGCAACTGCCACGCCGATGTCCTCGGCTTGGCTGCCAATTAAGGAATTGGCGGCACTCAGCGTGCCGACCGTTGCACCATTGCCCGTGGCCCAAGTATTCGCGCCAACCGCCACGTTGCCGTTGTGCCAATAGAAGGAATTGACAACGTAGTGGCCATTGCTGAGCGCCACGACGCCAGCTATTCCCACTCGGTCATCGGCTTGCGTACCGACCAGCGAATTTTGCGCACTGACGATCATATTGCCACCGGTGGCGTTACCGAAAGTCACTGCGCCTGCCTTTAACGCGCCGTTATTTCCCCACTCCGGGCTCTCGATGACGAAGTGGCCATTGCTAAGTACAGTAACGCCAGACGAACCGACCCGATCACCTGCTTTATCGCCTTTTATCACTGAAATCTGCACGCCATCGGGCCGAAACAGATACACCGCACCGACGTCAAGGAGGCTGGCCGAGGCGTCAAAATCCGGGTCAGTGACCACTATGTTTCCATTCGGCAACACCGTCACTGCGTTACCAAATTTGCCACTGCCCAGCGGGCCCGGAATATTGACTTGCACCGCGTGTGCCTGCGTGTGAACTAGAGCGGCGATGCCGACCAATATGCTAACCACTATATTTTTCATGCGCTGCATCCTTGTGTAGTTGATGCTGAGTAAAACGTCGCTGCGAGTAAAAGTGCACACAAGCCATCGTCGCATTCCAACAGCAAGTGCTGCAGGCGAACTTACGGCGTGCTAGTTCAGTGCCGGCGCGTCACCCACTGCGGTGTCAAAACGGTAGTCCATGGTGTGCGCACAGTAGTCCCAGCCCTTGCTTGTGCCGCAGCTACCGACGCCGCCGATCAGCTCGCCGCTGATACGCGCACCCAGCGGCATCGGCGTGTCCAGCTTGTTATGAGCTTGGGCTAGATGAACTTGTCATTTGCCTCAAGTTCTTGCGCAAGTAAGCTTTCGCAGTACTCGAGGACTTGCGCAACTTGCGGCGCAAGGCGAATTGCAAATCTCAAACACCCTTGCGTTCAATAAAAACGCAACGCTGGCAGATTATCGCTTGAGTCGGTAGGTGGGGGTGGAGGGATACCAAAAAACGCGCGCAAGCTAACCCGAAACGGCAGCCGACCCGTTTGAAACTACACGGCTCAGATCGCGGCTGCGCGCGATCTAAGCTTATTCGTTAGACGCCTCGAAGGTCGAAATAGAGGATATTTGACCAATTCCCGAGTCCCAGTTCATAGAAGCGCTCTAACGGATCCGCGAGATCCGCAACTGCAGGTGCGGCCGGCTGTGTACGAAAAATCTTTGCGAACCACGATGGTGCTTGCGAAACGACTGGAGCCGGTGGTTCGATTGGGGAAGAATAGGCTTGCAGCGCCTGTGCGATCTGGGGTTCTAAATTCCTGATCTCGCCGAGTAATTGGGAATTGAGCAGCTCTAGTTCGTCGTCCCCCATGTCAAAGATTTCACCGCACTCAAGAACGAAGTGAGTTCTGCGGTTTTGATCAAGGAATTCAAGCGCCTTATGTTTTAGTGGCAGAAACCCAGGCTGGGTGATCTTATCCAGAAACTCCGACAGTCGCCTGACACCAAGTGAATAATCTCCCACTATTGCGATTTCCCCCGCCTCAATCCAAATAGATGATTTGGTCGCCATAGGATTTCCGGAGAGCAATATCTTATACGCCAGCGGAATATCGTAGTTCCACTCCGATATGCCAGTGGTGTTTCGTTGCTCCGGTGAGGTTGCGCCGGTCGTGAAGTTGCTAGCGTACAGGTAGCTTCGGTTGGCCATGAGTGTTAGTTTTTAGTCTAGCGAGGGTGTAAAAAATATGGTTTTTGAGGTGCTGCAGATTCATTTTGGCTTTGCTTGATTTCACGGTCCTTGAGTTTTATCTGTTAGTGGAAAGGGGTATTCATAAAATTGGTTACAACGCACGGCTAGAAAACGAAGTCTCGCCAGCAGGCGACACGGAAAACGAAGTTAGATGGGCCCGTAAAAGCTCACATAGTGTTTGGCCCATTCACTTTCTTCTTCGATGCCGGTTTCTAATGCTGCGGCTAGCGCCACCCGTGCCGCGCTGCCGCACGCGTCAATTTGGCGCTTGAACTCCGCAATCTGGCCAGCATCCATATGCGTCCATAAAGCAAGTAGTTGTTCCAACCACTCATTTGCTTGCAGGCGTTCCGCATCGTCGAGAATCGCCGCCAGCACCTGCGCAAAGTCCATTTCTCGAAGTGCATTGCTTGCCGACTGCATAATTCCGGAATCGGAAGTGGCACTAAATGCCGTTAAGATGGTTGCTACTAGCCATTGTTGCTCCTGTTCGCTCGCGATGCCTGAGTTGCCTGAACAAAAGGCTGGCACATAGTCGACTAAGGCGTAAAACCGATTGACCGCCTCGCGTCGGAACTTCTCCGGCAATGTATCGCGTTGTAGGGTTTCGACAAACGCATCAACCCAACCCGCAACCGTTTTTTCAAACTCGCCGAGTTCGAGTTGCTCATAGTGGCTTTTCAGTTTGTTCCAATCGCTCGCCCCGTCGAGAAACGCCAAATACCGCCTTTCAATTTCCGTGCTGGTTTCAATGTAGGTTATCTCGCTGTCATCCACCTCGCTCATGTCGCGTTTGAGCTTTGCAGTCACGTTGCTATCAAAATAATCCGAACCATAACCGTGCAGTAAATAAGCGGCCACAAACGCTTGAAATGGCGCGGCGATGTCGGCTTCAAACAGTTTGCCGTCCATGACGATTTTTGCGTAATTGGCCGGCGTCATCGATGCTAATTCGGTTTGCCCAACAGCCGCCTTTCGCGCACTTACGCGCGCCCCGGTCATCGCGTCTTTCGCTTCCAGCCACTGGCCCAAACAGCCCACATAGGTCAGGCCAGTCAATTCTGTGTTGAACTGCAAATTTGGACGAGAATACAACGCTGCATTCAAAACCGGCTGTGCCCGCAGCGCGGCACCTGAATCGCTTTGATCGGCGGCGCGTTTTAGCGCAATGAGCACGCTGTTCAAATCTAAATCGCCCTCCATAAACCTCTTTTCTAATTCATCCACGGTGCAAGCCTTTTAAGAATATTAGGAAAAGTGCGTGCGCAAGCGTTATTCAAAGCCATCGCGAAACATCGGCGGCACCGCGATGCAGGGGGACAGCTCGCTGGTGTTTCCGGCGCTGTCGGTGGCGGTGGCACTTAAGAACCCGTCATCCAAAGCGATCCCGATCACACTGAAGATGCTGTTACTAGTGACGACTCGCCCCAGGTGCTTGCTCGATACACCGCGGCCGTTACTTTGGCAACGCGCACTGTGGTAATAATCAATCACTAATTCGCCTGGCAGGGTGTCCATTGAAAGGGTGAAGAAGCTGCTACCAATGGCCGTAAATACCGGATGGTTCATGGTGCGATTCGGGCCTTCATCAAGATCGCCGACATCGTTTGCGGTGGGCCCTGGTGCGGCTAAGTCGATGTCTAGGCCGGTCGAGTTAAAAATACGATTGCCGCGAATGCGCGCGCCCAACGTCGAATTAGCACCTACGGCGCTGACTGCAATCGCAGCGGCAGTGCAGTTGAAAATACTATTGCCGCCCACCAGGTGATCACCCGCAGCACCAATGACGTTGTTGCTGCCACCCGTAACACGCACCGCCGTTTGTAGCGGCGCGCTGACAAAAGCAGGGGTTACGCCGAAAATATTGCTTTGGATGCGATTACCTTGCACCGATGCACTGCTGAGGCTGACGCCAGTATTGGTGTTGGCAAAACGATTGCCTTTAATGATCGCTTCCTTGCCTTCAATATTCACGCCTGCGTCCGCGCCTCGATCCGTGCTGCCGTCACGATCCAGGCCGAACCAATTATTCAAAATCTGCACCTGTCGGGTAGCGCTGGACAAGCCCACGTGTGCAACACCATTTAAGTCCGCAAATAAATTACGGTCCGCAACTTGGAGCCCGCCTGCTTGCACCTCCAATGCAAGCCCCGAGATCGACAGGCCATTCGCGTTGATCGGCAACAAACCAAAGCCACCCGTACCGCCAAATTGGTTGCCGCGCAGCACCACGTCACGCGCATCGGCGATCACCACCGCCGCCGTATTGCCCACGCCGGAAAACCCACCGAAGGTGAACCCCTCAATACGCAGCGGCGCAGTCGAACGAATGCCGTAGATAATTCCCGCCTGCTGAGCGACCAAGCCCACACAAATTTTCGCGTCAAACATCGTGTTTTGACTAAACATACCGCCTGGCAAACTGCCCGGCTGACTATAACCATCAAGCCACAGCGGCCTAAAGATCTCCGGAAGCACGGTATTCAGTGTAATTCGGTTGTTGCAACCATCCGGGATGTTAAAGCGAATGATGCGTGCGTCAGTGCTGGGGCTGGCATTCACCTGATTAATCGCATCACGCAGGCTGCCAGCACCGCTATCAGCGCTGTTGGTGACGGTAAAAACCAAATTGCTTTCCACGATGGACGACTCTAATGCCCCCACGTCTGGGCGCATACCGAGCCAGCGCGGGTTTGCAAACGCATCCTGCAAGGACTGGCCATCAGGCAAAAACATGCCGCCACGATTGATCGCAGGCGAGTTCGCCGCGAGCGCAAAATTGCGCAACGGCGCGTTCACAAAATTCGGTGCGTCGCTGAAATTGTCAAGGGAATCAGCTATCAGCGGCAAACCGCCCAACAGTTGCACGCGGTTGTGCGTCAGCAGCGCCGGAAAGCTATCGATAAACACGCTTTGCTGTGTCGCGACACCGTCAAAAATGTTGTTGCGGACTTCTTTCCGCTCTTTGCCTGCCAGACAAAGCTGCGTTTTACCCTGATTAAACGCGAATGTGCTGTGCGCGATCAGTGTTCTAGGCTCGCCGACATTGTCTTCCTGGAACACACTCATCACACACACTTGCTTATTCGTCGTACCGCTGTCGTACAGCAAAATATTGCGCAACTGCATATCGCTAGGACGCTCACTACTGATATCTACCGCGCCGAGCATGCGTAAATTGAGCCGCTCCAAGCGCATTTGGAGGCCACCTTCCTTTCCTTGCCGACGCACGCGCAACTCAGCGAAGCTATTCAGTTGCAGAGTCGTCAGTGCAATATTGCGGGCAACTAATATTTTGATAACCTCGACATTACTGCCGGTTAATACGGTGCTGCGCGGATCTAAGGTTTGTGACGCACTGCAGCCTGGGTTCCAACCGCCGCTTATTTCTAGATCGCCTGCGATTTCCGCATTGAAAGCGAGATTTTGTCCCACCATCGAATAATTGCCGACAACGATACGAATGTCATTTTCGCGTGCACCATTGGTGCTGACGCTTTGCAATGCGCTGGCAATACTTGCAGGACTGTTGGCGCAAAAAGTGTCGGCTTGCACCGAGTTTGAAAACGCCGTGGTCGCAACTGCGATGGCAAAAGTCGTGGAAAGACAGACCTTTGCAAGATTTAAAAATTCCAAAGACTTACGAATTAATTGCCGCACCTGAGTAGCTCCGAATTACATTTCTGTTTGCTCGTTTGCCAAGGCAAACAAGTGACGAAACACGGCCGCTAAATAAAGTGCTAGTCGGCCCGCGATCAGCTTTCTGTACAGGCTGATGTTGGGTGAAACGCTGGCTTTGCAAAAATCGCACACGCCAAAACCGTTATTGCAAGAGCAGCCCCGCCGCGAG
>JAYVAQ010000626.1:0-2149 GCA_043750875.1 Rhodanobacteraceae bacterium | reverse complement strand
GACGAACTCGGTGCTATTTGGATTGGCACGGATGGCGCAGGTGCGGCAAGGGTGGATGCTGATACCGGTACCGTTTTGCAGCGCATTGAAATGTTAGGGGATCAGCGAATTACCGCACTACGCTACATTCAAGGCGTCGGCGTCTGGATTGGCACGCGATCAGGGCTGGTGTTAGCGCAGCCGGATAAGCCATTGCGCACCATGCTGAACTTGCCGAGTGGCGATGCGGTTACTGCACTAGATATCGACTTGCAAGGCGTGCTGTGGGTGGGAACTCGGCTCAGTGGCGTCTATCGCCTACGTGCCGGGGTATTTGCGGCAATGCCGTCCAGCGAAATGGGCGAGGTGCGCCAGTTTAGCGTTGATTCGGCAAACCGAATTTTGATTGCGACCTCGCAGGGGCTGTTCGAAATTTCGCCTGAGCGCGTGGCAGTAAAGCGCTGGATAGAAGCCGCGAAAAATCTTCGTGCGGTAGCGCAAGCGCCGGATGGCGCATTTTGGGTGGCGATAGATGGCTATGGCCTGCAGCGGTTAGATTTAGCGAGCGGTCAACGCGTGGATTTTCAAGTGGATTCCAACGTTCCTGGCAGCTTGCCAGACAGCGCAATTTCGACCTTGATGATTGATAGTTCAGGGCAACTCTGGGTCGGTACGCGAACCCGGGGCGTAGCACTGACTGATACCGCAGGCGCGCCCTTTCGACTGTTGCGCAGATCTTCTCAAAAAGATACGAGCTCAGATGCATCCGGTAACAGTGTGCGCGCACTGTGCACCCAAGGGGACACGCTCTGGATTGGCACCGAGGCCGGTGGCCTGTATCGCCGAGGCTCAGAAACGGGCGACTTGAGCGGTGAAACTGAAGTCGATTTTGCCGCATTGATCGGCGTTAGCGCGAACGCCAATGCAAATGCCAGCGCCGCTGGCGGCACGCCATTGCGTATCAACGCGCTAGCATGCAATTTGGGCGGCGAGTTAATCGTTGCCAGCTCACGCGGTGCGTTTGCGCTGACTTTGCAGCCACCGGCCCAAGCTGGAGCGGCTGCAAACGCCCAAGCGGCAGTTTTGCGCGCGACGCCGTTACTGAGCGGTGAACATCAAGACCAGCAGATCCGTAGTCTGTTTTTGGCGCGCGATGGCGGCATCTGGTTAGGCACGCATGAAGCGGGCTTGATTCATTTGGACGTATCACGACGGGTGACTGAATTTTTTCCAGTCGGCCCCGGTCAGATGCCCGCAGCGATGATTTTAAGTTTGTTTGAAGACAAACTCGGCCGGGTGTGGGCGGGCACACTCAATGGCTTAGCCATGCGCGTTCCTGGACAAACGCGCTGGCAGCAGTATTTTTCGGAAAACGATGCGCGCGCCGAAGGTACAAAGGCGAATTCCAGATCTTTGCCCAGCAATTTGATTCGCACCATTATGGAGCAACGCGATGGCGCGCTTTGGATCGGCACGCACTCGGGCATAGCGCGCTTGGATGAGCTGAAACCGAGCGCTACTGACCCAGAGCGTTGGCTCGCCAAATTTTCACGTTTCACGATTCGGGATGGCTTGCCGAACCCGACGGTGTATTGCTTGCAGGAAGATAAGCTCGCCAAGCTATGGCTTAGCGGCAATATGGGTTTGGTTAGTTTTTACCCAGCACGCAGCACATGGCATAGCTTCGAGCTGCAGGATGGACTGCAGGACTTGGAGTTTAACGGTGGTGCGTGCGCCAAATTTGACGACGGCCGCTTAGCTTTTGGCGGCGTCGCAGGCACCAATGTATTTCGCCCCGAAACCATCAAAGATTCGAACTTTTTAGCGCCGGTGCGTTTGTTGTCGGTACGGATCGCGGGCCGTGCAAGGCCGCTGCGAGCGGATGGACACTTCACACTCAATTATGCCGATCGCACCATCAATATTGAATTTGCGGCATTGGATTTTCGCGCGCCCATGCGCAATGGCGTCGCATACAAACTGGATGGGTTTGATGAAAATTGGGTCACCAGCCGCGGTTTGGGTCAGGCGAGCTACACCAATTTAGCCCCAGGGAAGTATCGTTTTTTGGCGCGTGGTAGCAATCGTGATGATCTTTGGAATCCGGCGCAGCTTGAGCTAACACTGACCGTGCTGCCGCCCTGGTGGTTGAGTGTTCCGGCGTTTTTCG
>JAYVAQ010000625.1:0-5612 GCA_043750875.1 Rhodanobacteraceae bacterium | reverse complement strand
CCTCAAAGGCCTGCGGCTCAAACGACTTGTCCATGTCTCTCCTAATCTCAATTTGGGCTGGAGTATAGCGGTGGGGCCTAGAGTTGCTCAGTGATCGGTTTTGAGTGAGCTTGATTTGCTTAAGGTTTGCGGCGCAGGATGGTGCTTGGTTCTGGGGCCGTCTTGCTAAACCTTTGTACGACGACGCAAGGCTGTTAGTGACTAGTTCAAATTTGTTGGTCTGCCTACGTTGCAGCCAGCTGCTGGTTGCGCAGCTTTACGCTGGTGTAGTGCGAGGCAGCTACGCCGCCAACGCCTGACGCCGCTCAGAAACAATCATCGGCACATAAGAATTTTTGTCGGCGAAACCCAAGCGCTCATAGACCGAGCCCCCAATTCCGGGATCAACAAACTCTCCGAGCTTTTGGTCGTCCTCTGCGAAGGCTAGATACTCAAACTTGGAAGCCACGTCTTTTGAAAACTCTGAGCCCAAACGCTTTTTTGCACCCTTGAGCATGACCGGAGCAACCACAAAGATTTGCTGCGGCGTTGAGTCATCAATCAAATCAGACAAATTGGTCTTGACGACGCAGGCGCCAGAAATGATGGACTTCACGATGACGAGCACGCTGTTTGAAAGATCCTTAACTTCGCGGTAAGTTTTAACGATAGGCGCGATATCGAAAGATTCGGTCGACTTACCTTCGAACGACTTAACGCGCTCATTCCAAAAGCACACGAGCTTAAGTCTAGAATCGGCGATGCCCCTGGACTTTAAGCCGTCAATAAAGCCCGACGCCAAAAAATCCGCATCTTCGACCGAACACGCCACGCAAACATTTAAAGACGTGCGTGCCAAAAACGACTCAACCTGAAAAAGTGAAGCCGCCAGATGCGATCCCAAACATTGCATTGTGGCTCGATATTTTTCACTGTCATTTGCGCTATCTAAAAGGCCCTGCAGCAGTTGCCTGACCTCAGGAGTCGAAAATTTCGTAAAGGTCCTCACCTTAGCTCTCCCTCAATTTCACTAAACGACTTGGGCTTTTTTTGCACGATACACTGTTGGAATAAATCAAACTTCGGATCGAAGCAATCATAAGACAGGACCCCGGTCGTTGTTCCTGAAACATCAGACCAGCTCAGAAAGCCTCTAACTACTTGGTACTTCAAATCCAAGATTGAGTCCAAAATCACTTTCGTTGCTGGCCAAATTTTGCCGTACGCATCTTGGTCCGACTCAAAAGAGCGCAACAGCGTTGGTGCAGTATTTCTTGCCAACTCTAAAACTTCGCTCACTTTAGCACTAGCGGGTAAGGCCGTTAAAGCGCCGAGTAGCACTATGGCGACTTGTTCTGCATCCATTTTCGTAGGCGATTCGTGCTTGGAAAGAAAGCCAAAATCATCGTTGAGCCAGGTGTGATCTTTGAAAAGCAGTTGCAAATGCGCGTCATAAGGAAAAAAAATGGCTTTTGAGAAGGAAGCAATACTGCTGGGCATCTTATTTGCTAGCGTCGTAGCATGCTTTTTGTTCGAGCAAACCAATCGAAGTCGTATGTCGGCGTAACCTTCCGCCTTGCTCAGTCGCTCTTGATCTCGAAAATCCATTTCGATCTTATTGTTCTCGGCTGCCCATGACGTCGATTTCGATTTCTTTAATTGGTACGCCTTAATTGATAGCTTATCGTCGCGCCTAGCCACAACATCGTCGACAAAGCCCTGCGATTGCCACTCGATTACCGCGTCTTCCCGCGTCAGAATATATTTTCGCGCAAGTCGAGCGACTCGATGGGCGCAAATGAATAGTTCGTACTTTGATCCATCTTTGCCATTGGTTCCGCCCCTTGACTGGTTTTGAAGGCGTGTTAGCGCTTGAGCCCCAAATAGCGATTCAATGTTTGCGTCGTCTAATCGATTGATCATGTTTCACCTTCGAAGCTGAGGATGACGCTTAAATGTATGGGATTCGCTTTTGCGGAGTTTGGCAATACTGAGATAGGGTTGATATGGGTGTGAGCTTAGTGTGGGCTAAGATTTGTCTGAGTAGGAATGCGTGTTGGCGTTTGCCCACAGTGGTTTGCAGCGGGTATTTGGTGCGCACGACTTAGTTTCAATGTGGCGACATTGGACTATTGGCGCCAGCAATTGGCGAGCGAATGCAGGACGGGCTACTTCGCCAACCGCATAAAGCCCCAGCCGGCGACCGCGGAGAGCAACACGCCGGCTTGGCCAGCGTGATGTGCTTACTACTGAAGGACCTCGTTACCCGTTATGCGATAAGCAACCAGACAGCGCTTGGTGCCGGCGCCAGCGGACCAGAGCGGCGTGACCGTGACGGATCGGCGATCGCGCAGCGCCACCATGAAGTTGGCGACATCATCCTCGCTCATGTTTTTGCCGTTGCAAGCGGTGCCGCCCCATTGGTAGGTTCGGTAGAATTGATCGCCCTCGTCGATGAGTAGCCTGCCGCGCGCAAGGTAGGTTTCATCGGAACTGCTGCCAATGACCGAGACCTGGGCCACCGTGCCGAGGGCGCCGGTGAAATCGGCCAGGGCGGCGGCGCTTAAGAAGAGTGCGGCGGCGCCGAGTGTGCTAGAGAGTTTGTTCATTGCATGTCCTTTGAGTTTGCATGGACCAGCGGGTGTGCCGGTCTATTGCTAGGTTACGTAGAAGTGTGGCTGCGGAGATCATGAGCCAGAGCGTGGAAATCGCTGCGGCGCAATATGCGCAGCGCGATAAGGGCCCTCAGGGTTGATAACTAAAGCGAATTTTCTGCAACCGCAAAACGCTGCCTGCGCAAAAGTTTGGCTCGCCGGGTGTTGAATAGCGGGTTCTCAGCGTGTAGGAGCACGCGTCGTTGTCGATGTTGTTGTTCGACGCGATAGCGGTTACTTGCGAAAAATTACCAGCATTGCCTGAGGATGTGCGCTCAGAAATCACCGAGGTAATCACGCCGCCAGCTTGATTGTTCGGTGTGCAGCGCTCAATTAAACTCACGGTCAAATCATTGGTCGTGCTTTGATCAAAGCCCCAAATGCGCATGCTGGTCAGCACCGCTGCGCTGGGCAAATTCAGTGCGATGTCAGCAAAGGCATTGCTTGAACCCACTTCACACCAGCGTCCGTCTGCGGTGTCTTGCAAAAAGACTTCATTGCTAGCGCCGCGCTGTTCTCTAGCGCTTACGGTGTAGCTCAATGTCGCACCTTTGCTTACGCTGCCGTCGGTATTTTGCAGGACGCGAAAAAGCGTGCCATCGTGGCCCGGGTCTAGGCCCAAATTGTGCGCTTCGGTGGGCGTTAAAGGTACGCGCACAATAGCGTTTTCAGCGTTGGCGCTAACGGCGCACATGGTCAAAGCCAACGTCAATGGAATTAACTTTGGCATGCTATTTAGTGCGGAAAATGTTTTCATGAGTTGGTCCTAATATTCGATGGAGTTAGTTTTCAAAGCCGTTTTTAAAGATTGGATCCACCACGGGTTGTTGCACCACGTCATAGCGCACCCGCACCCGGCCCACGCTCAAACTCGAATCAGAACAGCCATTCAAACCCAGCTGGACAATCAGCATATAGACACACGTTTGTTGGTCACTGACGCGGAAATTCAGCGTGGTCGCATCGAAATAATTGCCACCGCTACCGCTGGAGCTAATATCGGCAAGATCGGTTCGCACCGGCGTGGATGCGGCGAATTCGGTCTGGCAATAGCGATCCAATTGTACGGTGGCATCGGTGCTGGAAAAATCCCCGCCCCACATTGCAAGTTGCTTGATATCCAACTCCACCGGTGCCGGTGGCAGCGGCACTTGCGCGATAAAAAGCTTACCGGCATTGCCGCCCACGCAGACTAAATTCCCGGCGCTGGACTCACCGTATACCGATGTACCAAACACCGGAACAAAATCCCGCGAGTCGATACTGAGCTGATCAGCGAACGCGTTCGTCGTGACAAAAGTGGTTATTAGCAGCAGCGCGGGCAAGCGCTTTGCCATTGATATACATACAAATTTCATGGTTGTTCTCTAGTTAGTTTGCTTAGCAATTTTGCTATTTGAAGAAATTGCGACGCTAAAATAAGTTGGCTGTGCAAGTTGTTGGGACGCTTTTCACTCAATCCACTGTACGCGCGCTTTATCCAGGAACAGGCCGCCCGCGCAGCCGTTCAAAGTGCTGCCCAGCTGTAAGCGCAAGCTATAAACGCACAGATTGTTGTCGACCGTAGTCGCTGCTGGGAAACCAATCGATTGCGTCAATCGGCCTGGCGTCCCGGAGGATAAAATGCTGGCTAACACGGTACTGGTGACATTGCCTGCGGTTGACACCGGTTGGCAGCGCTCCACCAGCGCAACGTTGAGATCTTGATCGGTGGAATCATTGGCATAAATACGCAAAAACTGCAGCGTTGCGCCTTGTGGCAATTGCAACTGTGCTTCGGCCAGCGAATTGGTGCTGTCTATCTGACAGGACAATGCCGCATGATTCGGCACATTGAAGGAAACGTGGCTGCTGCGCGGGCGAAATTCGCTAGCGGCAATACTGGTGTAGAAAGTGCCAGTGCCACCATTGGGTGCTAGTTGATCGGCGTTTGCGGACTTTGGATCCAGACTCAGCTGGTAAAATTCGCCACCTTTTGGGTCCGCGCCCAACGCCAGAATTGCGTCATCGCTTAAGCGCTGACGCGCGCCAGCATCTGCAGCAGCAGCGTCAAGGCCAAGTGCAAGGCAAATCGCCAGACTAATTAAGCGCGTTCTTTTTTGCTGATGAAAATACATTGTGCCAGTCCCTAGGGTTGACCCGATTTAGGTCATCTAAGCAAGGCATACGAGAACTTATTCGGCTGGGGATCAACGCTGTATGGCTGCGCCCCTAACTTTATGGTTGTTAGCAAGCTTATTTATTCTGTGGGCGGCATAATTTACTTTGTTAGCTCACGATGTAAAAAGGCTTTTGCAGCGCGCGTGTCGCGTTTTATGTTGGACTCAGGAACACCCAATAGTTCTGAATTGAATTGATCTGCGAGGGCGTACAGAGTGCGCACCGCGATTTGAAGCCAAGCAATCTGATGGTGGCGGATTACTAAGGCCAGTTGCTGGTCAAAGTAATCCATTTTGGCATTGCCAAAAGCATACATCCGGGCCCTGATGATTCCGGTTCGGCCCGCGTCGGCGTGGCCATTGGCACACCGAAGTATATTAGTCCTGAGCGCCAGCCAATTGGGGCCTAGCGACCTACACTACGCATCAACTCGCCGAGCGGCTTTAGCCGCCCGGCGCAAAGCAAAAACGCCGCAGTTACGGCGTGCGGAACGAATCCAGAACGGCGGCGGCGGCCTTGCTGCCTTCGACATCGCCCTTATATGCGGAATACCAAATGTCGGCGATTTTGCCGTCTGGCAGCGTGACAAAAAAGATCGAGAAGTTGACGGCTTTTTTATCGCTATCTACACCTGTGCCCTGCAACAGCGAACCGGTTAGGCCAGCCTCGGTGTCGATATCCTGGGCATCGCCTAGTTCGACTTGGGTAAAGTTGTCGGAAAGGAATTGCACGTTTTCGGCGACCACTTGATCCATGGCCGATTCGCTGCCCGCGACCGTACGCAGTTGCAGCGACACGCCACTGGGGCTGGCAAGGCTG
>JAYVAQ010000624.1:0-3093 GCA_043750875.1 Rhodanobacteraceae bacterium | reverse complement strand
CTCGCGGCGGGTGCTGGATCGCGGTTCGGGGGAGGGAAGCTGCTCGCGTCGCTTGCTGGGCGGCCCGTGCTCCAGCACGTCCTCGATCGACTGGCAGAGGCGGGCCTGGATGATGTGATCGTCGTCCTGGGTGACGACGCGGACGCCATCGAGGCGGCCATCGCATGGCGGGGGGAGCGGCGGGTCCGCAATCCGGATCCCGCGCGCGGGCTATCGAGCTCGCTGCGGGTCGGGATCTCGGCGGTCCTGCCGGAAGTCGGGGCCGCGCTCATCGTGCTCGGAGACCAGCCGCGCGTTTCCGTGGCGGCGACCCGGGCGCTGCTGGATGCGGGCGTGACGGCGGAGCGGCCCATCGTGGCGCCGGTCTATGTCGGGGACGGCGGCCGGAACCCTGTCCTGCTGGGGCGCGAGGCCTTTGCGCTGGTCGAGGCCGCGGCGGGGGACCGTGGCCTGGGGCCGATTCCTGAAAAAGGCCAAGGCTATATACCCAATGCCGATGTGCTCATTCGATTTAGTCAGCAAGATAACGGCCGATTACTTGAATTTCAGGCCAAAAATGCTATAGCAACTGCCTGCTTGAAAAATTTAAACCCCTGATTTACAAACTAAACAGCGAATGAACAGCCAGCAAGCTCGCTATCATGTAAGCTTGAACAAATCTTTAGATGGTGTTTCAATTTGTTTATGTCAGCATTCTTAACCCGTATTTCAGCCTCTTTCCTCTTGCTTTGTCTTGGCATTTCTACTTGTCTAGCCGATGCTCCGCAAATTCAAAAAATGCTTTTATTGCAAGATGGTTCAGTTACCAAAGCTTATATCACGCTCAGTCAGCCTACTCAGTTCAAAGCGTTTATGTTGCAGTCGCCTACGCGCGCGGTGATTGATATTACCGGTGTAGAAATGGGTCCAGAGTTTAAACTGCCAAACGCCAACGGCATTGTGCTTGCGGTTCGGCAAGGCAAGACGCCCACAGGTATTCGTGTTGTTTTGGATTTAGCTCAAGAGGCCAGTTTGAAATCTGAACTGGATTCAAGTTTGGGCAGTTTGCGTCTAGCCATCGATTTAACGCAAAAAGGCGAGCTTGTGCGCATACCGTTAGCTCAAGACAGCCAATCCTTGAAAACGGCGATTGCCGCTAATGCCAAACCGAATAGCAATGCGCCTGTAATAACGCGGCCCGTTTTATCGGTTGTTCCACCTGTCTTAGAAAATCCGCTGAATACTAAACCTGTGATTGCAAAGCCAGTGATTATCAAGCCAACGCAAAATTCCGTGCCGGGTAAAAGTAATATCGGCTATGCGCTGATGGATGATGAAATCGTGCAGATTGATATTGATAGTTCTGGCACAAAACCTAAAACTACGGTGGGCAAACCGGTTTCTGAGTATTCACCCTCGTTGCCGAATATCAAACAAAGCTTAAACCCAAGCCCTGCGCAACCCTTGCCTAAAAAGTCAAAAACCATGAACGATGTGCTCGGCTCATCAGCGCGTAAATTGATTATTGCTATTGATGCTGGACATGGCGGTAAAGATCCTGGCGCGCTTGGTGGCAATGGTTTGCGCGAGAAAGAAGTGACATTGCGAGTTGCTAAAGAATTAACTGCCATAATTAATGCCGATCCCGGAATGAAGGCGGTTTTGATTCGCGATGAGGATATCTTTGTGCCGCTGGCTGAGCGCTACCAGCGCGCACGCCGAGCCCAGGCTGATTTGTTTGTATCTATTCATGCCGATGCCGCTGAAAACAACGCCGCCAACGGTTCTTCGGTTTATGTGCTCTCTACCAAAGGTGCTTCGTCGCAGGCAGCGCGTTGGTTGGCCGACAAAGAAAATGCCGCGGATTTAGTTGGTGGCGTCAGCTTAGATCATAAAGACAAAAACCTCTCAGCCGTGCTGCTGGATCTATCGCAAAGCGCTACCATGCGAATGAGTGAAGATGCCGCTGGTAATGTCTTGAAGTCGCTGAAAGATTTAGGTAAAGCGCACAAACGCGATGTGGAGCATGCCAATTTCGTGGTATTGCGTTCGCCTGATGTACCCTCGATGCTAATCGAAACCGGTTTTATCACCAATGCCGCTGAAGAGCGTAAATTGGCCGATCCTGAGCATCGTAAGCGCTTGGCATTTGCCATAGCACAAGGTGTACGAGAGTTTTTCATTGAACAGCCGCTGCCCGGCACGTATTATGCCAAGAAACAGTTAAATCAGGCTTCGGGAATAAATGCCGGCGCCGGTATTATTCCTTAAATGTGACAGCCATTACCTAGCGGCTTTGGGTACAATGGCTAAGTATGAAAATTCAATGTTTACCTGAAGTCTTAATCAACCAAATTGCCGCTGGCGAAGTGGTTGAACGACCATTTTCGGTAGTTAAAGAATTGGTTGAAAATGCCTTGGATGCCGGTTCAACCAAAGTAGAGATTGATCTTGAAGAAGGCGGTATTAGGCTGATTCGGATTCGTGATAATGGTTCAGGAATTAGTGCTGATGATTTGCCGATTGCAGTGCAGCGCCATGCCACCAGCAAGATTGCCAGCTTAGACGACTTGGAAAGCGTAGCAACGCTTGGCTTTCGCGGTGAAGCGCTACCTTCTATTGCCTCGGTGTCGCGTTTTACCATTCGCTCGCGAACGAACGCACAACAGCATGGCGCGAGTCTTTCAATTGATGGCGGTAAAGTAGGTGTTGTTATTCCTGATGCGCATGCACTGGGCAGCAGCATTGAAGTGCGCGATTTATTTTACAATGTGCCGGCGCGCCGAAAATTTCTGAAAACCGAACGCACAGAGCTGGCACATGCCGAGGATTGGTTACGCTCGCTAGCTTTAGCAAAGCCATCGGTTGAATTAAGTATTCGGCACAATGGTAAAGAGCTGAAGCGTTATAAATCTATCAGCGATTCCGAACAACGCATCGAGCGCGTTGTTCAAGTATTGGGAAGTGATTTCGCCAATCAGTGCCTAGCCGTGGATGTGCATCACAATGATATGCGGCTTAGTGGCTGGATAGGGTTGCCCACTGCCTCACGTTCATCAGCTGATCAACAGTATTTTTTCGTTAATGGCCGCGCAGTGCGTGATAAAACCGTGG
>JAYVAQ010000623.1:0-3996 GCA_043750875.1 Rhodanobacteraceae bacterium | reverse complement strand
AGCTTGAGGCGCAGCTCGAACAAGTTCAGACGCACCTGAAACTATGCGCGCTTTTGCCAGATGTCGATGCGTCAGCACAATTCAACGCTAACTAATTGGAGCTAGCTGATCACAAAAGAATTTAACGCTCATTCGCGCAGCGCAAGCATTGGCCCGTTAAGCCTGAAACAATGCTGTAGCTTGCGTGATGGTTCGCTGCGTTGTAACTATCGGGCGCAATGACATGAAATATGACGGTGCCAACGTCACTCGTTAGGTTAGTGCGAGCTGTTCGATACGAACCACAAAAATTATTGGCTACTCGCGTGCCAATCGTCCAGTCGTCATTGGTTTCCCCGCAGTCTTTGGCGGAGCGACAGATTGGCATACCGCGTTCTCCTTTTTCGTCGGTCACCTCAAGAGCTGAGACTTCATCTTGGTTCGTCGCAGCGCGAGTCGGCAGCACGCAAGTACTATTGCGTAAACAGGTTTTATAGGATTCAAGTACGGCGCGGGAAAAGTGAAATTGGCCAACAATTTCTATTTTTACGCCGTGACCAGAGCACCAATCTATTCGGGGTAATGGCTGGTGTGCAGCAGCTTGCCCGACAAAAAATGATATTAAAACTGAAAACAGGAAAATGCAGACACGATTCATAGCTAACTCCCGGTAAGAAACGACAACGATACTTATTCTGGTGACTGCGCCGAATCAATACTGCCAATTGGCGCGAAAGACTTCGGGTTCAAATTTCATCTCATGATTCAAGACAACTCTTCTGGTTGTTTTGTGTAGGCCAAATATCAAAGCGCACTGAGCGCGAAAATGCGAGCCCGCGATAGGGACGAAACCGGGTATAAATCGCTAATGCATAGCGTTAAGTTGTTGATTTATTGGAATTTCAACTTGGTTGAATGGCCTCGTCGAAACCGGATTGCGGCTGAAGCTTTTCCGAACACCATTGGAAATGGTGTTATTAAAAATGGAAATGGTAATAAGAAAACCACTTCGGCGTTGCGCCGAAGTAGTTGCCTAGCAAGCTAATACAAATTGTTTTTTTTAAAAGCAGCTAGTGTTGCCAACGGGGGTAATCGTGAAAGCAGATACCAGAGTCGTATTCCAATACTTAGTGTCTGAGCCACTGCCTCCGGCGCGGACATCTTTTTGGTTCGTTTGATTGCCAGTCAACTGGTCATTGCCAGTATTGCCAAATAAGAAGTCACGTGGATCAGATCCGCCAGAAAAATAACCATCGAGCACGTCTTGATCGCTGTTACCGAAGGCGAAGTTATGGTCTTCAACCGTGCGCAAACGATCATTGCCAGAGTTGCCAAAGGCCATTTCCCAATTGCCGGTACCTGAGTTGATCGTGTCATCGTTGTCATTGCCAAACAGTACATCCCAGCCCGCTGCGCCATCAATGCGATCATTGCCGGAGCCACCGAATACCATGTCCGTATCGTTATCTCCACGCAGGCCGTCGTTACCATCGCCGCCAAAGATCAGGTCATTGCCGAGTTCGCCTAGGACAAAATCCTGCCCACTGTTACCAAACAATAAATCGGAGTCGCTGTCACCACGCACGACATCGTCGCCGTCATTACCAAAAAACAAATCAATGCCGGATTCGCCGCGCATACAGTCGTTGCCGACATTGCCGAAGCCCATATCGGCATCGGCGCCGCCATAGATGCGATCATCGCCGTCATTGCCTAGCAGTAAATCAAGGCCCGAACCGCCATAGACCGAATCGGCACCGTCATTACCCATGACCAAATCGATGCCACCATCACCGAAAACAGAATCGGCATCGGCGCCGCCGGACACCAAATCGGGATCGTTATCGCCATTCGCGATGTCTGCGCCTGTGCCACCAAAGACCATATCAATGCCGTCACCACCTGATAGCACATCGGCATCTTCATTGCCGAACACCAAATCAATGCCACTATCGCCATAGACTTTGTCGGTTCCGCTATTGCCAAACAGCAAATCAGTGCCTGCATCACCATGCAACACATCAAAATCTTTCCGATTGCTGTTGCCGAATACCACATCAAAACCATTGCCGCCGCTGACTTGGTCGGCTTCAGAATTGCCGAACAGCAAATCAATGCCATCGTCACCCCATAGGCTGTCTTCGCCGCTATTGCCGAACGCTAAGTCAATCCCATCATTACCACGCACCCGATCATTGCCATCATTACCAAACAGCAAATCGCTGAAGTTACCGCCTTCGATGGCATCGTTATCTTGATTGCCAAAGATCAGATCAAAACCGTCGTCGCCAAAGAGCTGATCGCTGCCGCTGTTGCCGAAAATCAAGTCAAACACGCCATTAGAACCACGCGCGATATCGTTGCCAGCGTTACCAAAAATAAGATCATTGCCATCGTTGCCGATAATCGAGTCGTCGCCAGCGTTACCAAACAAGAAGTCCATGTGATCGCCACCCTGGATTTTATCGCTATCGTTTTGCCCGAAAACAAAGTCGCGGCCATCGTTGGCTTGCACTGTGTCATTGCCAGAATTGCCAAAGATAAAGTCACCCATCAAAGGATACACGCCGGCAATACTGGTATTGCTGCCCGTAATACTGTCATCGCCGCGATTGCCAAAAAAGAAACTGCCGAAGGGAACCGGTACGCCGCTAATGGTGAACACGCCCGGTGTGACGTTGCTCAGGTTGTCGTTGCCCGGCATGCCGAACAAAAAGTCCACCCCCATTTCGCCGACGATCGTGTCATTTCCGGTGGGATGGCCGAAATTCAGCAAATCGCCAAAGATCAGATCCGTGTAGCCGTGACTGTCGACAGTGCCGTCTTCGCCACGGTCTTTATTGACTTCACCACCGTACAGCGTGTCATTACCTGATTGACCATCAATCCAATTACCAATATCGAATTTTATCGTCACGCCGTAAACAGTTACGGTGTAGGAATTGCCCGCGCTACCGTGTACTTCGTCGTCATCACGACCGGCAAAAACGAAGTCGTGGTCGTCACCGGCGTAGATTTTGTCCTTGCCGCGCGCGGTGAAGATCGCGTCGTAGCCCGCATGGCTTTCGACGCAGTCGTCACCGCTAAAGGTGAAAATCAGGTTCGGAATGTTGCCGGTCTTGACGACATCATTGAAGGGCGTCGCAAAAACAACCGACATACCACCGATGTTGAATTCAAAGTTCCAAGTTTCGTCTTTGCACAGAACTTCTTGTGCTTTCGATGCATTCGGCGCGTTCACTGGCATACCCAGTGTTTCTGACATACCCAGTGTTTCTGACATACCCAGTGTTTCAATAGACTTCAGGGCGGTAGCGACGCTGCTGAGCGGCGCAATGCCATCGTCATCATCGCTTGCATAGCCTGGGCTGAGCCATTCTGCGAAGTAAACTTGATAGTCCTGCATAGACAGTGCAGCTGCGTTGGCAGACAGCCGAGTCTCGATTTCTTCGCCGCGCATTAGCACCTGCGCCGCGAGTGTATCGCCTTGGGCTTCCAGGCCAGTGGTGCTTTGTGTTGCCAGCGACTCAAGCGTCAGATAGTTTTGCCCTTGCTCGTCAACAGCTGCAGTGATCGTCATAGATTCCAGCTCGCGCTGCTGCAAGCATTGCTCTAGGCGGCTTTGCTGCTGCGCATTTTGCGCTTCGGCATTGGCGATCTCGGCTTCATGCGCTTCATTGAGTTCTTCTGAGGCTTCGTCACTGTCTAAATCCGCCGTCAATCGCGCTTGCAAGCTATTTACCGAAGCTGTGAGTTCGCCTTTAACTTGTTCCGCACACTGGTTTACTTTGAGCCAATTTTGCTGTGTTTGTTGCTGGACAGAATTGCTGGACGCTTGCAACTGGCCTTCAATTGTCGCTTGATCTTGCAGCGCACGCGTTTCAAATTGACTGGCCACCGTGAGCGCGGATTGTTCGGCTTGGACTAGCAGCTGCTCAGCGCTAGTCAAGGAGGTGTTGGCGAACTGATAGACGTCGGCCAACTCAGTTTGCATATTGAGCGCGAATAGCTCGGCGG
>JAYVAQ010000622.1:0-10934 GCA_043750875.1 Rhodanobacteraceae bacterium | reverse complement strand
CGCAGGCGCGCAGCGCACAGTCGCCGAGGCGGAAACGGCGACACTGGTATCGCCATTGGCACCTACAGAAATATTGAAATCGCTGAGCCAGACATCAATCACGGCCTTTTTGCCCGAGCGTTTTTGCGCCGCAGGAATCGATGTCGATACACTTGCCATCGCCAGCTGTTCGGTCAATTGGGTGGCGGGCGCGGCAATCCAGCGTAACCCCGCGTGCTGCATCACCAGCGCGCCGTTGGTTACGATCATGCGATCACTTTGCAGCATGCCGCGGGCTTTGACGCCGCCCAGTTCCAGCCGTTCGGGCCATTGCAGCTCCGCTGCGTTCAACGAAACCTGCAGTTGCGTCAATGGCGTGGGCTTTTTTAATAGCGCACAGGCAGGTGTTAGTGTGAGTGCCGCGAACACGGCTAGCGCAATCTTGCGGTAGTGGCTCATTGTTTTTTTACCTCGGATTGGTAGGTGGGTAAGGCTTCACGGCCCAAAACGTAATCGGCGGGTGCGGCATCGAAATGCTCGGTGATACGCACTAAATTGTCGCTGGCTTGGCGTAAGGAGCTGAGCGTTGCGGCCAATTCGCCACGCGCTTGGCCGTCAATTCCACGTACGGTACTGGTTGAACTTTTCGCAAATTGATTGACCGAGCCTACGGCTTGACGAATCTCGGCGATTGCACTTTGCGCCTCATTAATCGCGCCAGGAAGGCGTGGATAGTCTTTTTTTGCCATGCCACTGATGGCCTCAAAATTTTCCAACATACCGGCAATACGCGCGGTATTTTCTTCATTGAACACGCTCGTGACTCGCACCATCAACTCTTGCGCTTTTTCCAACACACCAGTGCCATCCACCATCAGTTTCGTTAGCGTCGAAGGAATCGAGGGAATGATCGGCACTGTATTTGGCTCGAGCTCGCGCAGCAATCTGGCATCGGGCGTGCCGCCAATCAGTTCAATCACCGCAACGCCGGTCAAACCGGTGAAGCTCAACTGCGCCTTGGTATCGGTTTTAATCGGTGTTTGCTCGGTCATACGCACCCGCACAACCACCACACGCGGATCGATTGGATCCAGCTTCAGCTTGCGCACCTCACCCACCTGTACGCCTTGGAATTGCACCAAGCCGCCTTTGGCAAGCCCTGCTACCGACTCTTCAAAACGAATGTCGTAGTCTTGATATTCCTTGCCCAACTCCAGTTTGCCCAGCCAAAGTGCAAACAAAAGTAGTACCGCCAGAATCGATAGCGAGAACACACCAATCAAAAAATACCGTGCATGCGTTTCCATTTTATTGTCCTTTTTCTTCGTGTTCACTAACCGCCGCATGGGTTTGCGCCGTTGCGACTTGGTTGGTTTTTACTGCCGACGATGCCGCATTGCGGCCGCGTGGCCCGGCAAAGCACGCTTGAATCCATGGGTGCGGGTTTTGTGCGATGCGTGCGGGCGTATCCACCGCGATCACTTGTTTGTCTGCCAGTACCGCAACGCGGTCACAGCAGGCATAAATCGAATCTAGATCGTGGGTGATTAAGACCACGGTCAAATCTAAGCTGCGCTTGAGTGTGACTAGCAAACTGTCCAATTCGGCGGCACCGATAGGATCCAATCCAGAGCTGGGTTCGTCCAAAAACAAAATCTCTGGATCCAGTGCCAGCGCGCGCGCAACACCTACACGCTTGCGCATGCCGCCGGAGAGCTGACTCGGAACTTTGCTGGCGGCATCCGCGCTTAAGCCGACCAGCGCAATTTTTAGCCGCGCAATCGCCTGCATTAGCGGCACCGGTAAGGGTTGATGCTCAACAATGGGGAGTTGGATATTTTCCAGCACGGTGAGGGTCGAAAACAGCGCGCCGTCTTGAAACATCACGCCCCAGTGACGTGCCACCTTTGCCTGTTCTACCGGCGTGGCTTGCGCCATATCAACGCCCAGCACACACACCTGCCCAGCGTTAGGTTTTTGCAAACCAATGATCGAACGCAGCAGCAATGATTTGCCGGTGCCTGAGCCACCGATAATGGCCAGCACCTCACCGCGACGAATTTTTAAATTCAAATTTTCATGCACAACTTGCTTGCCAAATTTATTGACCAGCCCGCTGACTTCGATAATGTTTTCTGGCGCATCGGCCGCACTTTGGCTTAAGTCCGCGCTAGCCGCGTGTGCGCCAATAGAGTCTGCAGACGTGTCAGTGGCGTCCCAGCTGGGTTCAACGCGTGTAGGCTTCATTGGCGCTCCTCGTCACAGAGATCCGTTCGCCCTAAAACTCTATGATTTTTGGCAATGCCCAAATCAGTCCATAGAACCGTTCGCCCTGAGCTTGTCGAAGGGCAGAGCCCTACATTCGCTAACGAAGCCGCTGGAGATTGTGCATCACGCAGTTTGTCGCCACATGCTTCGACAGGCTCAGCACGAACGGGTTTCATTGAAGTCTTCGCATGAATGAGATCCGTTCGCTCAGCACGAACGGGTTCCCTTTGAAACGGAAATGCAATTTGGTGCGGCATCACAAATCCAACTGCATAAACAGCACCGCAAACAGCGCGTCCACCACGATCACCAAGAAAATCGACTGCACGACAGAGCTGGTGGTGTGCAGCCCAACGGACTCGGCGCTACCCGATACTTTTAAGCCTTCCAGGCAGCCAATCGCGGCGATCAGAAAGGCAAATACCGGCGCTTTTAACAGCCCTAGCCAAAGATAATAAAGCTCCGTGTTGTCCTGCATGCGGGTCAAAAACATCATGATGGAAATATCCAACGAGGTAGCGCCCACGATCGCGCCGCCGAAAATTCCGGCCAGTACCGCAACAAAGCTCAGCATCGGTAAGGTAATCACCAACGCGCAAACCCGGGGAATAACTAGCAGTTCAATCGGATCCAAGGACAATGCTTTTATTGCATCGATTTCCTCACGCGTGTTCATCGAGCCGATTTCGGCGGTAAACGCACTACCCGAACGCCCAGCGACCAAAATCGCGGTAAGCAGTACGCCAAATTCACGTAAAAAACTAACGCTGACAATGTCGACCGTTAAAATTCCAGCACCGAAATCTTTCATCGCGGTGGCAGACAAATACGCCACGACCGCGCCAAAAATAAAACACAGCAGGCCAATAATCGGCACCGCATCCATGCCAGTGCGTTCGATATGGTGCACCACCGAGGTCAAGCGCAGCTTGCGTTTGCCCGCCATAATCGCCCAGAAGCAATGAAAAATCGCGCCAAAGAAGGCAATCAGCGCCAGCGTCTGTGTCCATAGGCCCTCTACAATTTCGCCGATACGTGCAACCCACTCGGCCAAGCCTTTACGCGCCTGCGGCGGCATTGCTGAAGTACTTGCGTGCTCGGCGATCAGCGTAAGCAAAGTCTGTTGCGCTGGCTTGACGTTGTGCAGTTTGGTTAACGCCTGCGCATAATTTTCGGGCGCGTTCGCCTCCGCCGTGGCTTTGCGATCCGCTTTTGCGCCAGCTGCCAGCGATGGGTCTAAAAGCCGCAGTAAAACCAGCGCACCCGCGGAATCCAGTGCCTCAATGGCCGCCAAGTCCAGCCCGTCGGGCGTACGCTTGAGCGCCGCGATTTCATCAAGCAAACTGGCTACGTGTGGCATGGTGCAAACGCCGCGCACGCGCAATACGCCGGTGTCATCGGCCTCAGCCCAGGATAAGCGCGCGTCGGTCATAGGCAAGCACGCGTTAGGGTTGGCTTGAATGGCGCATTAGGCATTCAAGCGAATCTCATCACTGTGCGCCGGATACGGGGCAGCATCCTGCACATCCGGTGCAAGGCCCGCCAATTTACTGGCAAAACCATGATTGATATCGCGATGGTGCGCTTCATCGGCGCGCACTAACAAAATCACATCGCGCAACGTTGCCTCCGCAGGCATTTGCCAATACTGTTTGGCGATTGCGGGGGCTGCGACGTTGGGCGAACGGCCTTCGTCAATTTCCAAAAGGTACAGCGTGTAGCTAAACACCGCTTCCTCTTCAAAATAACCAACGACTCGGTGCGCGGTGCGCGCCGAAATCAAGTACAAAAGAAAGAAGCTAACAAAAAATACCCATTGCACCAAAATGATCACGGAACGCTCAAAGAAATTGGGCTTGGCAATTTCTATGAAAGTCATCAAATGCATACGCTCGTTTTCGGCTTCCTCTAGTAGGGTGCGGATCCACCCATCATCATCTTTCATGCGTCGCAAACTAGTTAGATGCGTAACCATACCGCCGACCATACCCGGCACCGCAGCAACCGTTTCCAGCACAATCGCCCGGTGCCCATAGCGTTTGGCAAAAAAGGTATCGGCGCAAAAGCGCAGCACTTTGGTAAATGCTAAAGCGACACGATCTGAAAAGCCCTTCGGCGGATGGTGACGGGCCGATGCATCAAGCAATAAATTGTCCGAAAGCTTAGGCTCCTTGGCTTTGATCCCAAGCGCAGCCGAACCATCCGTTGGCACCGCTGGCTTGCTCATGCCGGAGCATCAAGCGCTGAAGTGCGAACCAGTTTTTTATTGACAAACTCCTGGATGCCCAAGCTGGAAAGCTCTCGACCGTAGCCAGAATCATTGATCCCACCGAACGGCAAATCGGGCGCGGTCCAGGTAGGGTGATTGATAAACACCATGCCCGCCTCAATTTGGCTAGCAACACGTTTGCCACGCTTGATGTCCGCGGTAAAAACCGAGCAGCCTAAACCAAAATCGGAGTCGTTTGCCAACGCAATCGCCTCTTCCTCGTTTTTGACTCGATAAAAAATCGCCACTGGTCCAAAAAACTCATCCCGATACGCCGGGTTTTTTGGCGTTACGCCAGTCAAGATTGTCGGCTGCATAAATGCGCCTTTTTGGTTGCTCATGCGCGCACCACCCAAGACCAACTTGGCGCCAGATTTCACTGCCAGTTCGACCTGTTTGACTAAATTGACCAGCGCCGCCTCAGTGGAAAGGGGCCCAAGTGTGGTATCCGCATGCATCGGATCGCCAGGTTTTAGGGCCTGCATCTGCGCCTTAAACCCTTCAAGGAATTTATCGTAATACGCATCAATAACAATAAAGCGCTTGGCCGCTATGCAGCATTGGCCCATATTATTCATTTTTGCCCACATGCCCCACTTCAGGCTCGCCACCAAATCTGCGTCTTCAAACACAATAAACGCGTCGCAACCTCCCAGCTCCATAGTGGATTTTTTCATGTGTTTGCCCGCGCTGGATGCAACTCGCTTTCCCGCCTCAACGCTGCCCGTTAGCGCCACGCCCTTGATGCGCACATCGGCGATCACGATTTCAACCTGTGGGTAGGAAATAAACAAATTCGTATAAACTCCGACCGGTGCGCCAGCGTCAATAAACAACTTTTCAAACGCGAGTGCGCACTGTGGTACGCAGCCTGCATGTTTGACCATGACGACGTTGCCCGCCATTATGTTAGGCGCGGCAAAGCGCGCAAGCTGATAGTAAGGAAAATTCCAAGGTTGCACGCCAAAAAGTACGCCTACTGGGCTTGATTCCACGCTGGCCGTGCCATGTTCTGGGGCTAAATGCAGCGGTTCTAAAAATTGCTCCGCGTGTTTGGCGTAGTATTCGAGGATCGCCGCTGACAACTCTACTTCGCCACGCGACTCAGCAATTAGCTTGCCCATATCAAGTGTCATGTAGGAGGCAAATTCATCTACCCGCGAGCGAAGCAAGGACGCCGCTTTCAGCATAATTGCGGCACGTTCGCTAAATTTCAAAGCACGCCACGCTTGATAGCTTTGATGGGCGGTTACGATTGATTGCTCAAGCTGCTTATCAGTGATTTCTGGGTACGTTTTTAGGATTTCAGCGGTGTAAGGGTTGATGCTTTGATAGCTCATGGCTGCGCTCTTAGTAGACGAGCGTGGATCGTGGACGCGAACGCAACCGGCATCCGTGCGTTAGCAAACCGAGTGGCGCAAAATCTATCTATGTTAGGCAACGAACAGAAGTCGTTGATTCTATCGCGCCTGGTTCCCCGGACTACCCGTGAACGAGCTGAATCCATGCGCCAGTCCATTACCTAGCGCACGCGCTGGCAGCAAGTTACGCCAAAGGCAGCGCTGAGTAAATATTTACCTGACGCGCCCGATTATTGCGCGGTCCAGCCGCCATCGATCGCTTGTAAGGAGCCGGTGATTGATGCTGCGTCGTCACTAGCTAGGAATGCGGCTAGCGCGGCGACTTGCTCAATGGTCACGAACTTTTTGGTCGGCTGCGCGCTCAACATCACATCTGAAATGACCTGCGCTTCGGTGATGCCGCGCGCTTTGGCGGTGTCGGGAATTTGCTTTTCCACCAATGGCGTCCAAACATAGCCAGGGCAAATCGCGTTCATCGTGATGCCGAATTCCGCGACCTCTAGCGCCACGGTTTTAGTCAGGCCAGCAATGCCGTGCTTGGCCATTACGTAAGCGCTTTTGAAGCGCGATGCCACCAGCGCATGCGCCGAGGCAATATTGATTATTCGGCCCCATTTTTTCGCCTTCATCGCCGGGATCGCAAGCCGCACTGTGTGCCAGGATGCGGCCATGTTGATCGCAATAATGGCGTCGAATTTATCTACCGGAAATTCCTCAATCGGCGCGACATACTGGATTCCCGCGTTGTTAACCAACACATCGATTGCACCAAACTCCGCCAACACTTCCTGCATCATTTGCTCAATTTGCTCAGGCTGAGCTAAATCTGCGCCCTGATAGCGCACCTGCACGCCATATTTTTCCGCCAGTTCGCGGCTTTGTTTGGCGATCGCTTGCGCATCACCAAAGCCATTCAAAATAATGTTCGCCCCTTCCGAGGCCAGTTTTTCCGCGATGCCTAAGCCAATGCCGCTGGTAGAGCCGGTAATAAGTGCGGTTTTTTGCTTGAGCATGAGGTGATGTCCTTAAGTTTTTAGATCGATAGAGCGTAACGGGAAGGCTTGAATTGGATGGCTAAACAGATAGTTCAATCCACGGATCGACAAGTTGTAAGCCCGCAATACCTTCAAAGTCTTTCGTGTTGTGTGTAACTAAGGCAAATTTATTGTTTAACGCGATCGCGGCAATCATCGCGTCTTCTGTGCTGCAAACGCGTCCGCTTTGTTGTTGTTTGGCGGCCAGTTGGCCATAAGCGGTTGCGCATTGAGCATCTAAACTCACGCAACGCCCTTCAAAATCAACGCGCAGCAATTCCCGTGAAGACGCGCGTAATGCCTCGCGCCGTTTGCCTGCGGGCATAAGCGCCAAGCCAAATTCGATTTCGCATAGCGTGACACTGCTGATATAAATTCGCTGGGCAGGCGTGTTAGCAAACCAATTCAAGACGGCTGGGTTAGGCAAGGGCTTGGTGAGTTCGGAGATGACGTTGGTGTCAAGCAAATACATAGTCTGCTTAACTGCCAGATTTTTCGTTTGCAATAGGCGATGCGCGCATGGCGCGACGCGCTGGAATTGGAATCTCGCCGAGGCTGGCAAACCGCGCTTGAATGCGTTTGCCCAAATCATGGCTGACGGCAGGCGCGGTATAGGGCTCGTTGGCAGCGCGCGTCAATATGCGGCGCACCGCCTCTTCCATGGCAATTCCTTGCTGTGCGGCCTGCACACGAAGGCGTATTTTGACATCTGGATCAAGATTGCGAACGGTAAGGGCGGACATGTAGTCTCCTGCGGGGTGTGCAGTCATTGTCGTCAATGATAGCAATGAAATCTAGTGGTTTAAAAAAGTTATGGCAATTTCCGGGTTTCAAGAACTGCGTGGTAACACCCTCACCCCGCAACAACGCCACCAACCGCGCGTGGATCGATGCAGCGACATTTGCGTTCATGCCATCGCCTCTAGATAGGGCCGCATCACGTTGGCCACCCGGTTGACCTTGGCCTAGCGCCACAAATCGTCCGCGCTGGCTTTGTTCGCACGACGCGACTCGCGCAGTGCTTCCAGCGCCACATCCAGGCCAATTTTATTGCGAAACTTAAAACAATCCGCCACTGTTTTTGCGACGCTAGTAACCCGCACCGACACGCCTTCGATCAGCTGCGTTTCAACGCCAGAGGCCAGCGATGCCTCGGAGAATCGCAACGTACGCAGCGGCGGGTAATCCAAGCGCGGCGGATGCGCCTTATTGCCGATGGCAATCCAGACTTCGAACGGCGCCTGCGTGGTCAGATCGTGAATGCGCAGCGCCGAAAGCAAGCAGAACAACACCGCCGGCGCCCGCTTCGCCACCGTCAGCAGCGCGCCGTGTTCACCGCTTTGATACTCCGGCAGTGCATACAGGCCTCGCGCCACCCGCAGCAATTGCCCAGATGCCACCATACGTGAAATCGCACTGCGCGCAATGCCTGAAGCTACCAGCTCGCGCGATCGAGCGGTTCCGGAACGGCGCAGCAGTTTGCGAAGTTTTTGCGTGCCGGATGTCATTGACGCATTGTTCCATACTTTCGGTAGTTATTGATAAGTACAGAGGGAATGGAACGTCGTGTAGTGCAATCCTGCCTGTTCTCACGACTGGAATAGTGTCTTACGCGTGCGGCTCGCTGGACTACCGCCTCCATCAAGTTCACATACGAACTTAGACCGCCACCTTATAGATTGCATCTCCGAGGCGCTCGATGAAATCCACAGCGTCCTTGACCATTGGGCCGTCGATTCGCCATCGAAATCCTGGGCTTGTGGGGTCGAGATCTGCCTCGTGCGCAATTTTGTTCCTGCGATCTACAACCAATTTGAGGCGAGTCTTAACATCTTTAGCAAGAATGCCGAGTTCTGCACCGACAGCCTCCCATAATTTGGCAGTTGAAATGAGCCGAATTGCATCGGCAATTTTGTCTGGTTCCTGAAAGCTTTGCCACGAATGTTTCTCTCGGACGGTTTCGCCGACCCAGACTTCGTGTGCGCTTCCGCCTAAAGCTGATTCAGTTGCCGCCAATGGAATATCAAAGCGCAAATACGCTTCTGTCTTGGGCCGCGTTCCTTTCGCGCTCTCAATCATTCCAAGTTTTACAAGGTCATGAATAAAATGGTCTAACGCACTTACCACCAATACTATTTGGGCACGCCAGAGGTCCGAAATATCGATTGCAGAAGTGGTAAGTGATTGCACTGCTGCCGCAAGGTTGCCGAGTTCACGTGCCCGCTTGAGGTTCTCCTTAAATTGCAATTGCGAACTAAGCATGAGCGATGAGGGCAATTACTCGGTCTGCCAACTTGGAAAACAACCCGTGAAAATCATCGCGCTTCGAGCGGTCTTGAACAAGGACTGTTCCGACATGACCAAACATTTCGTCCGTCAGTGCGAATACCGGAGTCCTGTGCGATTGTGATGTTGCCACGAGGGTGTTGAAATCAGGAATCTGCGCCAAGCAATAGCTTTCCGAGGAAGAGTTTCCCGCATCGAGATAATCCTCCGCAGCTAGCGTTAACTGATAGTCACGCAGCTGCGGAAATAACTTATCTTTGACGGCCGCATTGATTTTATCGATCCAGTCCTGAAATCCGACCGTTGCGTTTCCAAGCCGAGGTCGGAACTTTTGGACAATGGTTCCAAGAAATTTTAGATCAAACTGACGGAATGGGTAGGCCGCTGTACGGAGCGCGTCGCTCATATGCGCTCTCCTAGCCCACTCGGCCCAGCGCGGCAGTATGTCCGTCAGCGAATCAATCGCCATAAGACTGAAATAATCAGGCGATGTCGGAACTAAGAACCCATCGCTGCTAGCCAGAATGTTTTGATTTAAAGAGCCAAGGCTCGGACTCATATCAATTAATACATAGTCGGCATTGTTCGCCTCAGCAATTTTGTTTACCAAATAGCTGAAAGCACCGGGCAAATTTTTGAGGGCTTGAATGGTTCCAGCGAGCTCTTGAGCAATACCGAGCGTCACTTCATATTCCGACAGATTCACATGTCCAGGCAGCAGAAGCAGACCCTCTCGTCCGTCTACTTTCACACACGGAACGGCTGTAATTTCGCGTGGCAGCGAAAGAAACGCGGGAGAAAGCGCCGCATGAATGTTTTGGGTTGGGTTTACAAAGTAAAACTCTCCCCGTGCTAACTCTATGATTCAATTGATAATCACCGGCGGGGAGAGGGAGCCGTTTGAGGCAAATAAGAGCATCTAAACACCAGGGCGTCAAACCCAGCAAGACAATCCCGCAAATCTCACCCCCTCAACAACGCCACCACCCGCGCCTGCGCCCGGCTCGAATAAACCAATTGCGTATGCGACAAATTCAGCCGTTCGTGATGTGTTAGCCACGGCGCTTGGGTTTCTTCAATGCCTACGGAACCATCGTTTTCGGCATTAAAGCGTGCTAGCAATTTGCCGCCGCCTAGGCTGCGGGTGCCGGCTAACACGCTGACTTTGATCGATTCGGGTAGCTCAAGCGTAACGCCTTTGAGCAAGGGCGCGCTGGCGTGCCCGAGTACGGTTTTGAAAGGAGTGCGCTGCATTTTTTTGATGACCGCAGAGCCATTAATCGGCGTGCCTAAGCACACGACATGCCCGGCGCACAGCTCGGGGCGTTGTTGCAGTAAATCCAGTACAAGCAAGCCGCCCATGGAATGCGCGACAAAGTGGCAGGGCGCGCCGATACGCTCTTCAATCAAGCGCGCGAGTCCGTCCTGATTTTGCTGATACGGCGCTAGCGCGCTGGAATAGTGATAGCGATAACAGCGGAAATTGGCGCGCACGAGCGCATTTTTTAACGGTCGCATTTGCCATGCGCCCATCCACAAACCATGCACGATCACTACCGGCGCGCCTACGCTGGCAGCTTGAGCGATCATTTAACGCTGCACACGTCGCCATTTTTAACGCCATAGCGCCCTTGATAGCGTTCGCATAGCTCGGTGTGGCGGCTGGTCATCGAGGTATCGACACCGGCGATAAAAATGCGCTTGATTGGACTGGTGATTTCCAAAACATCGCCGCGC
>JAYVAQ010000621.1:0-2563 GCA_043750875.1 Rhodanobacteraceae bacterium | reverse complement strand
AGCAATGTCATCAACGTGCCTGCTTTGCGCAGCGCGAACGGGTTAAACGTTCCATACGCAGGGCGAATAAACGTTGCCGTGAACCCGGTGCTGAATTTCTTGTTCTGCGTCTTAGTCGTCTCTGAGTTCGTGTGCGACTTGACCTCGCGATTGAACTGGACGCCAAAGTCAGTGGTATCTAAATTGACGCCATTGAGCTGCAACAAAAACGTGTCAGTGATGATCGAAAGCGGATCTTGGACCGCGCTAAAATCCACACCGGTGTAATCGGACACGCTATCGGTGTCAGTAGTAATGCGCCCAGTCATTGACATCGTTGACTTCGGGAAGTCGTTCATCTTAAAACTTAAGGCTTGCAGCGCCCCACGAATATCATAGGCTTTGACTTCACGATTGCCGTGCAAATACCAACCAGTCAACGCTTTGATGCCGTTAGTAATTGGATTCCATTCGACCTTAGTGCTGGGCGTCAACACGCTTGCATGGCCGAACACTTGCAACAATGGGTCAATGATCGGCGCGGTGCCAATACTGCTGGCGCCAACCAATTCAATTTCGGCGTCACAGCTCCAGGTTTCGACGCCAGGAATGCTAGGGTTTGCGCCAGAACTCGCGGAATTACGCGCAATCTCGGCAAACTGCATATCTGTTTTTTGCTTGCCGTTGACCAAACGAATTGCGTTTAGCGCGCCAGTTAAACCGACTTCGGCAGTGCCATCAACAGTTTGAATCTTGCCCAAAAAGGTAGCCGACTCAAAGGCTTCATATTGACCAGTCGATGCCATGGCTTAGTTACCTTCTTCAGTGGCAGGCGCGGACACAACAGTGGCAATAGCTTTCGCCTTGCGCTGCGGCTTTACCGGCTTTTCTGCTTCGATCAATGTGAGTTCGCCGCTCTTTTCGCGAACGTAGTTGCCGCCTGTGCTAGGCACGCTGGCAGGCCAATCAAACTTCACTTCTTTCTTATGACTCACGTCGCTTTCCTCATATCTAATCGAACTGTGAAAACCTCAACCCAGCGCATCAGGCCTGCGCCATAGCTAAACAAACGGCCGCCTTTCCAGACAAAGGGCTTCTCTAATCCGCCATATCTAAATCCAATCAACGCTTCACGCACCGCGCCGATAACCGGTGCTGATTGCGCGGCAAAGCCTTCGCCTTTGCCCCCGTCGCGATAGGATCGGAAAATCAGCATGACGCCGATTTCGTACTCGCCGAGTTCCAACAGGTTGCTAGAATTCGACACATTGCCCCCGGATTGCTGGCCCGCGATGACGTACGCTGCCGGTGCAACGGTGTCTTTTGCGGCGTCGTTATCGGCGGCTTCACCGACCAGCTTTAAGAGCGCACCCGCTTTATTGCGAATGGCTTCAATCAGCGGCGTTACATCCAGCAACGCGGCGGCTTGCATTGGTGTAATCATCAGATGCGCCCCAACGTACCGGCAAACACACTAGGGCGCGAAACGAACTCAACAGCGCCAACACCGGCCTGGGCAATGTTTGGATCGTCTTCACCCAAACTCAGATTGCCCGAGCGAATGTCACGCAGTAGCTTCATGGCATCGGTGTAATCCCGAATCACTGGGTGCTGTTGACCCTCACCGCGCGTCAGATGCCGGTGCAAACGATAGCGAACTAACTTGGTTTCGACGTCCGACAAGAACGCCGGAATTGACGCGAGTGGCAACGCATAGCGCGGGCGCAAATAGCCATCAATCAACTGCGCCACCACACGCATGGCATCACTGATCACGGCCACTGCCTCCGTCGCAACAGCGACTTCATCGGCTGCCCATGCGCTGGTGTCCGCCGCCAAAATGACGGCTTCCAACAGCTCTGCTTGAATCGGCGCGCGGTGGTCTGGCGTTGCCGTTTCCGACAACTCCAGCGCACCGGGGCTTTTCAGCAAATCAGTAATGGCAAGGTATGACACGGCTTAGCCCTTGGCCTTTTTCGTGGCTTTGGGAAGCTCGGGCTTTACTGCAAGTTTGGCATCAGCATCCGCCTCGTCAGCGAGCTGCTGTGCGTCCTTGCCTGGCACTTCAAGCTTCGCATCGGCGTCCGCTTCATCCTCCGCATCCTTTGCCGCTTGCGCTCCCAGGAATGCGGACACGTTTAGCGTCATTTCTGGTGCTGTGTCTGGAACAAACACGATCTCGAAAAACGGATCCGCTCTGACCAAAGCGGCTTCCTCATCGGTCAAATCCACACGCACAGCGACAGGGCCAAAACTGCGCTTGGCGCGCAGTCGGGCTTTACCGTGCGTTGTGCGCACTAGGTAAGTTTGAGTACTCACGGCGCCAGCTCTTCAAGGCACAGCACTTCGCACTCGCCTTTCCAAATGTTCGTTTCGTTGTTGATCAACTCTGCAGTCATAAGCCGACGTGCAGCGCCTTGTAGCGAAGGCGGCACCACGATATGCGTGGGCTTAATCTTCAAGCTCCGGCCCTCATCACCACGAAGGCTCTGCATCGCGGTACGCGCAGCATCGAAGTTGGTCGAGTCCAGCGTCGCTTTTGATGCATGCGCCAACTGCGGCAGGCCAAAGCCCGCGTTGTAAC
>JAYVAQ010000620.1:0-13947 GCA_043750875.1 Rhodanobacteraceae bacterium | reverse complement strand
TTGACGCGCTCAAAATCGAATGTAGCGAAGACAATCGCCGCACCTATCGCGAGCTGTTGTTGACCACGCCGAAACTCAACGAATACATCTCTGGCGCGATTTTGTTCGACGAAACGCTGCGCCAATCCACCAAAGATGGCCGCCGCTTTACCGATGTCATGCTGAAAAACGGCATTCTTCCTGGTATTAAAGTCGATAAAGGCACCGTGGCGTTGGCGGGTTACCCGGGCGAGCTGGTGACTGAAGGCTTAGATGGCTTGCGCGCGCGGCTTGAGGAATACGCCAAGCTGGGCGCCAAATTTGCGAAATGGCGCGCGGTGATCAATATCTCGGAAGATGCGCCGTCAGGCGCTGCGATCTCGGCGAACTGCCACGCGCTGGCACGCTACGCCGCACTTTGCCAAGAGGCAGGCATTGTGCCAATGGTAGAACCGGAGGTAATGATCGACGGCGATCACGATATTGACGTGTGCTATGACGTGACCGAATCCACGCTGCGCTCCTTGTACGATGAAATGTATAGCCAAAACGTACTCTTGGAAGGCACAATTTTGAAAGCGAGCATGGTCATTTCTGGCAAAGACAACAGTGATCGCGCTGATGTCGATGAAGTCGCGGAAATGACGCTGCGTTGCTTGAAATCTACCGTGCCCGCCACCGTGCCCGGCATCGTGTTTCTTTCCGGCGGCCAAAGTGATGAAGAGGCCACCGCGCATTTGAACGCTTTGAACAAACTGGGCAACAAGCCGTGGCCGTTGAGCTTTAGCTATGGCCGCGCGATGCAGTCTGCCGCATTACAACTGTGGTCAAAAGACTTGGTGAAAAACTACGCGCAAGCGCAAGCCATTGTCTACGCGCGCGCCAAAGAAAATGGCCTTGCCGCGCTGGGTAAGTGGAAGAAAGGCTAGTTTGCGTTTAATTTGTTAAAACCACAAAACCCCGCCAAGCAGCGGGGTTTTGTTTTATTGCGGTTTGATTTAATTGCTGTCGGATGTGCCGAACGTCCTGCCCGTGCCGAATGCCATGTGCACCGCAGCGCAGAGTGCTTTACGTTCGCCAAAGAGCTAATGCAATTTGTGTTGGCTAACATGTCCACGCCAAACAGCGATAGGTTTCAGAATGCTCGAAGTTCGCAATGTCGTAAAAATATTTGCTCCGAAAGTGACCGCGGTCGATGACGTTTCGTTGAGCTTAAAAAGCGGTGTACTGGGATTGATTGGCCACAATGGCGCGGGCAAAACCACGCTGATGCAAATGATCGCCTCCTTGACGCGGCCAAGCAGCGGGCAAATTCTATTTCAAGGCCAAGACATCGCGAAAAAGCCAAACGCGATTCGCGCGCGCTTAGGCTTTCTGCCGCAAGATTTTGGCGTCTATCCGAATCTTAGCGCGCTGGAATTCATGCAATATTTTGCCGCACTCAAAGGTGTGCGTGACGCCGCGCGTATTCGCCAGCTGCTGGAATTGGTCAATCTGCACGAACATGCGAATCGCCAAGCGGTGAGTTTTTCTGGCGGTATGCGGCGGCGCTTGGGGATCGCACAAGCACTGCTAAATGACCCGGATATTTTGGTAGTCGACGAACCCACTGCAGGCTTAGATCCGGAAGAGCGCCTACGTTTTCGTAATTTATTGGCCGAGTTGGGAAGCAATAAGCTGGTGATTATTTCCACGCATATCGTCTCCGATGTGGAAAGCATCGCTAACGAAATTGCGATTATGCGCACTGGAAAATTAGTCGCTTTTGCAACGCCTGATGCGATTATCGCGGCCGCACGTGGGCAAATTTGGGCCGCACAACTAACACCGCTCGAGTATGAAAACCTGCGTGGCAGCGTGCAGATTTTGCATGCGCAGCGCCAGGGCGAGGCGATGAATGTGCGTATCGCGCATGCAAATGCACCGTGTCCAGATGCGCAAAGCGTGGAACCCAGTTTAGAAGAGGCGTTAATGACGCAACGTTACGCGCTGCACAGCCAATGATGCCGCAAATTTTGAAAGTCTTAGTGTTCACGGAGTTGCGGCTGCGGCTGCGCCGGGTGAGTACTTTGGTGGCAATCGCGGCATTTGTTGCAATTACTTGGGCGTTGATTCCAGACCCCCGCCAGGGCATGACTTTAATGTCGGTTAACGGTGCGCGGGTGCTTTACTCCAGCACGGCGATGGCTTTTGGCAGCGCGACATTTGCTTCGGTGCTGGTGGGCTTGGGCAGTTTTTATTTGGTGCGCGGGCGCGTCAGTGAAGACTTGCGCAGCGGTATCGCCAGTGTCATCGCGGCGACACAGATCAGAAACTACCTATTTTTAGCGGCGCGGTGGCTGGGCGGCGTGCTGTACATGTTGGGCTTGATTGGCGCTTTGATGGCGACGACGATGGTGCTGCACGGCCTGCGCGGCGAGGGGCTAATACAGCCGTTGGTGTATCTGCATAACTATGGTGTTTTGCTGGTGCCCATGGTTTTCTTCGGCGTCAGTGTTGCGCTGCTGTTTGATAGCGTGCCGTTTTTAATGGGCAAAGCCGGGGATGTGCTGTACTTTTTTGTGTGGATCTTGCAACTGAGTCTAATGGCGGCAACGCAGGCGTCGTTAACCGGGTATTTTCCGCCGCTTTTTATGCTTGACGTCTCCGGTGTTGGGGTCGCCATCATGCAGATGCAGCAGGTGCTCGGTACCACCGAAATTACCGTTGGGGTCAGCGAATTTAACGCCGCGCTGCCGATTGTTGCGCTGCCCAGTGCGCTTTGGGACACACCGATTACGCTGATGCGTGTGGCCTGCGCGCTGCTGGCAAGCACACCGATGCTGCCCGCGATATTGCTGTTCCATCGCTACTCGCCAGATCGCGTCAAAGTGCGCCATGCGCGTGCGCGACGCTCGCCCTTGGCTTGGCTCAACAGTATTTTGCGGCCACTGACTTGGCTGATGCGCCCGCTGTTTAGTCTTGCTGCGCGCGTGCCGGGCAGGCTGGGTCAGGTACTGGCGGAAATCACGCTGACGTTGATCAGTTCACCGACCGCGATTGCGGCCTTGTTGATTTCTTTGCCGGCCGCCGCCGTAGTCGCAACGGCCACTTTGCCTTGGGTCATATTCGCCAGCGCCGCATTTTGGGGCATCTTGATTAGCGGCTTAAGCACGCGTGATTTTGAGGCCAACTTAGAAGATATGACCGGCGCGTTGATCGGCGGAAGCACTGGCCGCTATCTGCGTCAATTGTTAGCCACGGGTCTGCTCGGCTTGCTGTTTGTCGGCGTCGGCGTTCTGCGCTGGGCTGAGCACGAACCGATTCGAGCTGCGGCACTTATTTTCGGCGTGCTGAGCTTGAGTGCAACAGCATCCCTACTTGGGCGCACCTCGCGCAGCGCGCGCACCTTTTTGGCGCTCTATCTATTCGCCCTTTACCTGATCACGAATGCAGGCGATGTGCCGTTATTGGACTGGCTTGGTAGCCATGGCGTTGCCAACGCCACAACACTGATTTTGCAAACGACGGTACTGGCCTCAGCTTTGTTCGCTGGCATGATCTATGACCGCCAGAAGGCGAATTAGCCGCCAGCGCCGCCTAAATCCAACTGCACCCAGCGTTTACGGCCTACATAGGATTTTAAATGCTGTTGCAGCCGCTGCTTCACCGTAGGCATTTTGTTGCCGTCAGCCTGGGTTTTAACCGCTTCCGCAGGCAAGTCGGCTATTATTTTCTCCAGCATGCCAGCGGCAAGGTCAAACATGCCGTTGGCGGCGTAACACGCTGCCAAGGTATCTTGGATATGAGGCACTTTTGCAGGAATCAGCTTTGGCCAGTATTTGGTCACTTTTGCCGGGTCAAAAAGCGGCGGCGCAGGCGCGGTGCAGCGAATCCAAGCCATATCGTTGATCGCCGCAACGGAAGGATTGGGCAGCTTTTCTATATAAGCTAAGCCACGGGCGACGTCTTTTTTTACGCCTTCGCCGGCAATATAGGATAGCCCAAGATACAGCGCACAATCCGTTTTGACCAAATAATCTGTGGCTTGAACGCACAATTTTAAGGCATTTAGCACCTTTGCTTGCTGCTGCGAATTTGGCGCGGAAAGCCCGTGCGCCCAGGACAGCACTTCACACGCGTTGGCGTCTTTTGCAACGCACTTCGTGTTTAGCTCAGCAACTAATTTGGGCTGATTGGTACTGCCGCCGAAGGCTAATGCGAGTTCGGTTTTTGCAGCGTCTGGCGCTACTGGCTTTTGCTCGGCAAATAGTTGACGAATCAGATTCCAATCAAACTCAGAGAGTTTTGCGCCACGCAGCGCCAGTCTAGCTAGCCCGTGATAGCTTTTTGATTCGCCAAACGTGACGGCTGAAAGCGCCCATTCTGCGGCACGATCCAAATCCGGCGCCCTGGGTTCGGCGGGGCGCAGTGCTTCGAAATACTCGCCAAGATCGCTGGAGACGACCGCGATCCTTGATATTTCGCCGTCTTTAGTCTGAAGATCGCCTTCACCGGCAGACTCAATAAGGTAGCGTAGTCGCTGCTGCGAACTAGACGCTAGATATCGCGAACACAGTAATTTTGCGCGCACAACCGGGAACGCTGCTGCCTCGCAGGTCATTTCTTTGGCATTTGGCACGTCCGGCTGAATCGCTGCAAGCGTAAAAAATGTAACCGCCCGGGTGGCACCCTTAAGGCTGTTGAGCCGTTTTGGATCGCCGGTCATATCGCCTATCCATTCGCCACCTTTAGGCAGAGTTTTGTAACCCGCACCGACAATATTAGCCGTCACGATCGCGACTGGCTGCTTTTGCTTCACTTCGGCCTCTAGTGCGCGCAATGCAAATTCTGGCACCGACTCCTGGCGCGCGCTGCCCAAGAGCACCAGTTGTGATATCACGCTGGAAACATTGGAAATTTTCTTTGCGGCTTCCAAGAGCGTTTCAGCCTCTTTAAAATCAGCCGGTTCGACCAAACCGTAGCAGCGTTCCAAGACCAACGCTTCCAAGGCCTGAAAATTTTTGACCAGAGCGCCCTCAAACAGCGGGTCCAGATCGCTTTCAACAAGCTTTATTTCTTTATTCCTTGCCGCGATCAGCACCAAAGACATGGCGGCTGGCAATGCAGATTCAGGCTGCTTGAGCATTTCCCTAAGCGCAATGAGTGCTGCGGGCACAGCCTCCAGATCGACTGAGATTTCATATTCCTGAAGATAAATTTTTGCGTCCACATCGCCAGCATTTGCCAACTCTTGCATGAAGTCTTGAATGCTCGACAATCTCTGCCACGGCGTTTCATAGTTGCGTGTGCTCAAACCAGCGCGAAATTTCTCACCAAAAATATCGAAATAATAACTTGCTTGAGATAGTTGCGCTGCACTGTTGGACTCGCTTTCAAATGTCGCATAGGCGGTCAAATCGCTCACGCTGAGCGCGCCGTGATAACGCGTGCTTAGCCACTGCAGGCCGGAAATATCGGCAAATGCTGGAATGTCCCACCAGCTCATAAGCTTCGCTGGCGTCGCCATTAAATGCCCGCGCCCTTGTGCGAATAGCATTGATAGTCGCACTTCTATTCGTTGTTCAACTTGCTCAGCAAGCTTGGCATCACCAGCAATTTCGGCGCATTTCAGCGCCAATACGGCCGGTGCCAATGCGAACGGGTTGGCGGTGATTGCCGTTGCAATCGCGCGGTTCTCCCGAACGCAGTCGCTAGGAACGGGCTGGCGTAATGAAATCCGCTGAAATATTTCATAAGCGCTGACGACGCTTTCATAGCTTTGCCCAGCAAGCCAAGTTTCATACTGCTTAGTGGCCGTGGGTAAACGGGGTACTGCGATAAATTCTTCGGCGGCGCGCGCTGCTAAAGCGACGCGTGGATCTTTTTCAGCAACAGGCTTGGCAAACAGCGGGCTTGCCAAGCCCAGGCCGATGAAAAGGCCGATTACGATGATCGCAGCTATGGAGTGCGAGGACTTGAAAGCAGTCATTTTGCTATCCCGCTGCGCGCTTCAGTATCTAGCTGTTCCAGTAACTTGCGCATCCGTGCTTTTCGATCCATCGATTTGTCGAACGGCTTAAAACTCAGACGTATAAACAGCGCATCGCGTGCGGCGCGGCGATTTGCCAAATGTTGCCCGATATCGCTTTTGATCAATTCGCTGAGGCTTTCGTACTCAAAGCGAACTTTAAGTGTGCCCCCGGTTTTTGCATTGTCTAGCTGCGCTTTATTTGCGCTGGTATTTGCGGGCACGACCGTGGAAATTCGGGAAAAGCGAAAGGCAGCGTCAGTGATCTCGATATCTTTAGGTGCTTCTGGGCGCTCGGCGTCAGCGGGCACAATCAGCTCGATCGTGTGGATCAGTTTTAACGGCTGGCTCTGCTGCATGGGTTGGTTGCGTTCGATATCTGCGGGTAGTTCCAGCGCGCGGGAGAGCGTACTGGCCTGAAAATCGGCAAACTGAAAGCCACCCGCTACCGTCCAAGGTTGCTCGAGTCGATAGTCCTCGATCGCTTTCAGCGCATTTGTCGGGCGTTGATCGTCAAATTTCAGCGCCGACGAAATGATTTTTCCATAGCTGCGCGCATAGCTTTGTTTGTAGCCGTCGGCAATTTTGTCATCGCTGGTATTGGCCCGTTGTGCGCGCATATATTCCGCGCCAGAACCGGCCCAGAACGTACTTACTTTAAGTGCGGTACCCTCATTTTTCGCGGTAGTCGCAGCACTGGCGTCAAATTGTTCCAGCACCTCAATTAATTCGTTTTCTGCGCTGGGTGCTACCATCTCGGTCAAGCGGTCATTGCCACTTTTGAGTACCAGGGCGTATTTGTAGTCCGGGAACTTCGCGGTGTCTAAATCGCCGCCTTGCTGCGTTAGCGTCGCGTCTAACCAGTAATTTTTAGCACCGATTTTAGCCATCACAATGGCGTGGTCAAACGCGCCGGCATTGGCTAGCTCCATCACGATGCCTGCGCCACGCTCGGAATGTACCAGCACCGGATAGGCTGTAATTCCCATTTGCCGCAGCAATAGCGTCAGCAATTGCGCTTTGTCTTTGCAATCGCCATAACCGAGTTCCAGCACCTGTTTGGGCGGGTGCGGCCGGTGCGTACTTTCCCCCAAATGCACCGCGAAGTAGCGAATTTTGTCTTGCACGTGTCGCAACGCCAGCAATGCCCGCTGCTTTGGCTCAGGGCCGGCCTGTAGGCTCAGTTGTGCGCTCAAGGCCTGCACCTCGGGCGCTACTGCATCAAGATCAAATAGCGCTGTTGCCCACGTGCTCACTGTTTTCCAATCCGCCTGCGCTGCCACGCGTACTCGCGGCCACGGGCTCATTTCACGCGGCATTTGATCCACCCAGACTTGCGCCGCTACCCGCTCAACGGCGACGTAAAAGCGTGTGGGACTCGCCTCAATCGACGCCTTTGCCGAAGTTGGATCCAGCTCATAGCGCAAATTTTCCCCGATCACGCGCGCGCGTCGCTGCAAGATAGGGCGGGTGTGGCCTAAGTAAAAGGTGTTGGCCGTTGCAATGTTTTTTAACAACGGATGCAGTCCTTTCAGCGAATAACGTATGCGAATCACGTCATTTACCTCGACATTCGGCAGCACAATCAAGGCACTGACACGGCCGGTAAATCCCATGCCTTCGAATTGCTGTTCACGCCGTGCCAAGGTGATCACCCCGGGAACCAATCGCGTTATCCAGGCGTTATCGCGTCGAATCGCTAGCTCATGCACGATCAAAGTTTGCCAGCTCGGGTCGAATTCAATGCTGTATTGCGCGGCAGATTCAATCGCACCGCTGGTTTTAGCTTGCCAAGCATTGTCGGTGTATTCGCCCCAACGGCTATTGACCTGTTCGTCCAAGCGCCAAATGCGAAATGGATCATTGCTGGCGAAATCTTTGGGCCAAGTTTTTGGAAAGTCTTCCTGCACCACCCAATCAGGCTGGGCGTCCGTTTGATAACTAAATCCGCCGCTTGCCACGACGTCCGCGCTCGCAGCACGCAAAAATAGCAACAATGCCAATATAAAACTAAAACTTTGCGCCATCTGCGCCGCTCCTTTGAAGAAACTTCGTTTCAGCTTCGCAATTTATCCGCCTTTGGCAGATTGCGACGCTAATGGTCTATCTGCAACGCATTGCACGGTTTCCCGGCATGCGAAGAGGCAAGTTTGCCCATTTCTACACACATTGTGCAATCTAAACACCGTGAGTAATCGAACTGCAACGTCATTGTGGGCGCAAGCAGGTGATATTCGCAGCGTAATCACAAGAAATTCCCAATACTCGTGGACGTCGAAGAGGCCTTTTTTATGACCTACAGCAAATTATCTAGCTTATCTGCCCATGCAGATCGAATCCATCTGCTGAATACAAACAACGTCAATCAGCTAGGCGAATTTGTCTTGCTTTGGCTACACCACGCGGTGCGCGCGCAGCAAAATCCGGCGCTGGATGTAGCGATCGAGCTATCCCATCGTTTGGCAAAACCATTACTTGTTTACCAGGGCTTAGCTGGCGCGCATCGGTTTAATTCAGATCGCCACCATACCTTTATTTTGCAGGGTGCATGTGATGTTGCGGCGCAGTTTGCGACGCGTGGCATACGCTATGTTTTTAATCTGGAAAAAGCGCCCAACGGCGCTGAACAATGCTCGCCGCTGCGCGCGTTGTTTGCCAACGCCGCCGCCGTGGTGGTGGAAGATTTCCCAGCACCGCCCTTTCCGCGCTGGACTAAAGCACTGACAGCGCACGCAGTTGGGCCGGTTTGGGCGGTTGACGCCGCTTGTGTGGTGCCGATGCGCGCGCTTAAGCAAAAATATGATCGCGCCTTTAGCTTTCGCAGCGCGCAGTCAATCGCGTGGGACAGCGCGATTGCCAAAACCTTTGTCGACGAACTTGACTATCAGGGCGGCATATACCAAGGCGTAATCGGTTTTGATAGTTATGATTTTGCTGCGCCGATAGCCGCTGCAATTGCGCAATGTCAGATTGATCACAGCATTCCTGAGGTGCGTGACACGCCTGGTGGCAGCATTGCTGGCTATGCGCGTTGGCACGCTTTCAAACGCGACGGTTTGGCCGGTTACGCGGCGCGGCGCAATGATGCCGCGGTAGAAGGCGTTAGTCGTATGAGTGCTTATTTACATCACGGCCACGTGAGCGCACTGCGTTTGGCGCAGGAGGCGCAGGCCATTGGTGGCGCTGGCGCGGCGAAATTTCTAGATGAGCTTTTGGTTTGGCGTGAACTAAGCTATCACTGGTGTGCGCACCAGAAAAATCCGGAAGTGCTCGGCGTTTTGCCCGTTTGGGCGCGGCAAAGCTTGGCCCAGCACCGCAATGATCCGCGTACGCCGTGTATCAGTTTTGAAGCCTTCACCCGCGCCCAGACCGGTAGTGCGCTGATGGATGCCTGTCAAACCTCATTGTTACGCCACGGCGAGCTGCATAACAATGTGCGCATGACTTGGGCAAAGGCCATTGCGCAATGGGCCGAGACGCCGGAGGCTGCGCTAAAGACGCTGATTGATCTAAACCATCGCTACGCCTTGGATGGCAATAATCCGAATTCCTATGGCGGCCTACTTTGGGCGATGGGGCTGTTTGATCGCCCATTCAGCCCGGAACAGCCAGTGTTGGGCACGGTGCGCACTAGAGACGTTGCAGCGCACACAAAGCGTATTGAGTTAGCGGCCTATCAAGCGAAAGTGACGCGAGAAAATGGCGCGCGCCAGGATGTAGTTATCATTGGCGCTGGCATGGCGGGCGCAACTGCCGCGCGCGCGCTGATGGATCAAGGGCATCGTGTGCAATTGCTCGACAAAGCGCGCGGTGCCGGTGGGCGTATGAGCACGCGTAGGCTTGACGCGCTGCAATTTGATCACGGTGCGCAATATTTCACCGCACGGGATACGCGTTTTCGCCGCTGGGTGGATGCCTGGCAAGCGCGCGGCTTGGTGGCGCGCTGGCAGCCAAAGTTGGTGAGTATTGATATTGATGGCATCAAGGAAAAGCCAGAATCAGCGCCACTGCCGCGCTACGTCGCGACCCCAGGGCAGAACGCCCTAGTCAAACAAGTATTGAGTGATCTCGACGTCCGCTTTAACGCCCAGGTCAGCCGCATTGAACGTGAATCTGGTCGCTGGCAAGTATTTGATGTCAACGGCGCACTTTTGGCGCAGGCCACGCAGCTTTTATTGTGTGTTCCCCCGCCGCAGGCAGCCGCTCTGTTGGCTGAGTTTCCAGCCGCATTAAACTACGCGCGCAGCACTACGATGCAGCCCTGTTGGGCGGTGATGGCGGCGTTCCAGCCCGGGTTGGCGCTGGAATTTGACGCCGCATTCGTCAATACCGGCGCACTGAGCTGGATCGCCCGCGACAGCTCTAAACCAGGGCGCCGCCGTGGCATGGACTGTTGGGTACTGCACGCAAATTCCGCTTGGTCAGCGCAGCACATAGAAGACGCGCCAGAACAAGTTTGTGCGGCACTATTAGCCGAATTCGCCCGCTTGACCGGCACCACATTAATGCCAGCGCACATCAGCGCGCACCGTTGGCGCTACGCCTTAGGCAAGCGTGATGATGATGTTGACGGGCATTTTTACGCTGGCGATATGCAGCTCGGCATCGGTGGCGACTGGTGCGCAGGTGGGCGCGTTGAGGGCGCATTTTTATCTGGACAAGCGCTGGCGGGCGCGGTGATGCGGGTGCGCTAGAAAATTGCAGTCACAGGCGCTGGATTCGGCGCAAATTAAGCCCCAAGCGTGATTCGCTTGAGCAAATTGCGCCAATGTCGTGCGTGTTAAAGCGAATAAGCGGGCCAAGATCGTCTTTGAATAGCGTGGTCAATACCAGCTCACCCGCCGTGCCCTCGGCAAGCGTTAGTTGAGTTACCGGCGCTAAAATTTCAAGGTAATGTGCGTCTTCCATCAAATAAAGCCCATTCCGATCCGCGCCGGCGGCGATCAAGCCTGCGTTAGCAATTTCGTAGCGTTGGTGGTCGGGACTTGCACCTTGCAACGCGGCCACACGCGCGCCAAGTTGACGCTTAATTGCAGCGCCGCGCGGGCCAAAAAATTGCTCGACTAGGGGCGGTGCGCCACCGGATGGGTAGCTGTCCTGGCCGGAAATATCGCCGAACAAAGCAGGGTCAGCTTGGGCAGCCAGCAGATACGTTGCATCGAAAACTGGCAGCTTTTCAAGGTCCAAAAGCGAGCGAATATCACCTGGTTTAACGCCGTGCTCGCCCCAAAGCCTGCGATAAAACGCCATCCGCCAAGCGCGTGCAAGCAGGCGTTTAAAGCGTTCGTTCTGTTCTTGCCAAATGAAATCCCGGCTAATGTTTCGGTATTTCGCCAAAAACGCGTCGCCAATTAAATATTCCCGGCCTAGGGCGTAGGCATCAAAATAGTCCAAGTAAGACTTTCCATGTGTTTGATGGATTTGACTGGGCTCAAACAGCCCCGACAAAAATCCACGTAAAAATAAAATGGTGCTGACGTGGATCAGTGTAGTGGAATCAAAGCGGAATAAGTGCCGCTTCTGCTGCGGCACGCGCATGGATGGCGGTGGTATCGAATAGCGGAAGCTCTGAATCTTCTGGCCTCACCAAAAGTGATATTTCGGTACAGCCACTTCTATGCTCGTAGCCACTTTGTGCATGGTATTGGTACATAGCACCAAAAAATCCGCGCCTGCAACTTCAAGTGATCGCGCAACGTCGGTCATCATCCGGCCGGCAGTCTCCCAATCACCAGAATGTTGCAACTGTTCTATTTCATGAAAATCGACACTGTATAGAATGCATTTTGCCGAGTGCAGTCCCCCGAGGCGGTCTCTAATTATCTCGTTGATTTGCCGATAATATGGAACAGTGGACTCCCAACTCATTCCCCCGATTAGACCGATTGTCTTCAAATGAGATACTCCGTCAATTGATGATGAATAACTTTGCACCGCTTGCCGTGGAGGAACGGTGTAGTTCGCAATTATTGGCAACTTGATAGCTCATGCCCGGCATAAGTATGAATTGTCGTCCGTCCTGCAACTCAGTATCCAATTATGGGGCGTTGCCGGTTACTTTGGCCGAACCCCGCAGGCGGGAGAATGCACGGCCTTATGCACGCTGAGCCCATCGCTTTCGCGTGTGGAGCCTAAATCTTTGAGCTGCTAAGCTCATATTTCCGTCTCGCTTTGATTAAACCATGAGAAGAAATCTGCTCTGCTGCGCGCTGTTGCTTTGCTGTTTTGCCGATCTTCAAGCACAGTCCTCAAGCCTCGACGCTTCTGAAAGCGACGCCCAACTGGTGCGCATCGAAGCAGCGCAAAGAAATTCAATACCTGGGCCAGCACACGTCGAGCGTTATGATCGTTTTGATGTGGCGTTACTGAGCAGTGCGCAGATTCTTGCGTTAAGGCAAGCAGGTACCAGTGTTGAGCCGCTACTATCTGGCTATAGCTTGGCGCTACCGGGGGATACCCAAGCGCGCGATCCCCAGCTTCGACAAGCATGGTCACGTGACAATAATCCCGCCCGCCCAGCAGGCGAGCTCTATTTGCTGCAGTTTCATGGCCCAAGTAAATCCGAGTGGCTTAGCGAGCTGAACCGTCAAGGCGTTGACGTGGTCCAGTATTTGCATCCCTTTAGCTACATCGTTTGGAACCGTTCGGGCGAACTCGCACGCGCTGCAGCTTCCATCTCTGCCGTGCGCTGGTTAGGTGACTACCCAGTTTCGGCGCGTTTCAATGCCCTGGAAAGCCGAAGCGAAAACCGTGCTTGGCGCGTTTTGGCATTTCGCGGCGCTAGTATCAACGCTAGCGTGCTGGAAAAACTCGGCGCGACGCCGCAAAGCCAAGCGGCAATCGATCCGGTGATGGAGCAGTTCGTAATTGCTGCGCCAGCATCTCAAATAGAGGCGATTGCGCGCGTTCCCGGCGTGCTTAGCGTACAAAGTGTAGCTACCGATGGCGGCAATCGCGGCGAGGTTGCAACTCAGCAGTTTGCAGGCAACGTTCGCAATAACATCGTCACACCAGGCTTTCTGAGTTGGCTCAATGGCTTCGCAGTGAACGGCGCTGGCATTCAAATGGCCAATGTTGATGGTGGCGTAGATCAAACGCATCCTGATCTGATCAACCGCATTTTGCCTTGCGTTGGCAGCACTTGTGGCAATAGCACATCATCGACGCACGGCACCCACACCGCGGGCGCGATGGCAGGCGATGCGGCTTCTGGCGTACTGGATTCGCGCGGTTTCTTGCGCGGCTTAGGCGCAGCGCCGGGTGCCAAGCTTGTCGAACAAGTTTATCAGCCCTTCTTCCAACAAGCTGGTGGCATGCTGTTGTTGATGCGCGAATCGGCCAGCAACGGCGCGTACTTATCGAGCAATAGTTGGGGCCCGTCTGCGACGCCACGCGGCTATGATGCGCAAACTCGCGAAGTTGATGTTGGCACACGCGACACTGACCCGAATACGCCGGGCGATCAACCGCTGCTCTATGTGCTGTCCATCATGAATGGAAACGGCGGGGTATCATCGCAAGGCACGCCGGACGAAGCCAAAAATGTGCTCACGGTGGGTTCTACGAACTCACAAGCTACAACTGGAATACCGTTGCTGAACTGGCAAAATGTGTCGGCGAATTCTGCTCACGGCCCGGCCTTGGATGGCCGCAGAATTCCACATTTAGTCGCGCCGGGTTGCCGAACCGATTCCACCCAACCTGGTGGCGGTTATGGTTTGAGCTGCGGAACGTCCATGGCTTCGCCGCTGGTATCCGGTGGTTTAGCCGTGTTCTTGCAAGCTTATAAGGCACTTAACAATAATGCCTTGCCAAGCCCGGAGTTGAGCAAAGCATTTGCGGTCGCTTCCACCACCGATTTGTTTGGCAACACCGATGCGGATGGCGTGCCACTAACGCGCCGCCCCAACCAGCAACAAGGATTTGGTGCGCTACGTTTGGGCACGATGTTGGACGAA
>JAYVAQ010000619.1:0-7843 GCA_043750875.1 Rhodanobacteraceae bacterium | reverse complement strand
TCATTCGTTTGCGCAACGTGCCTGCGTTGCGGGTATTAAGCCGCCAAGCCAACGCCCCGGATATCAGCAGTCGGGTGTTGTTATTGATTGGATTCGCCGCGCTGTTAGCGCTCGGTGTGTTGCTGGTCGGCGATATTAAAATCGCTGGTTACACCCTGCTGGGCTTGGTGCTTGCGATGGGGCTGTTAGCGCTATCGGCGCTTGCATTGCTGGCTTTGGTGCGCGCCGTGCGGCCACGTGTGCCCATGGGCGTGGCGCTTAGCTTGGCCGGCGTGCTGCGCCGGGCGAAGCTCAATATCTTAAGCATTACTGCGATTGGCTTGAGCCTTACCGCGTTAATGCTGATGACGCTGTTGCGCACCGATTTGTTGGATCAGTGGCAATTGAGTTCGGCGCCTGAGTGCGGGGAAGTTGCGCAAGCGGGTAAAGTTTGTACCGCGCCAAACCGATTTTTAATCAACGTACAGGACGATCAACGCAGCGAGCTAAGCCAAGCGCTAAGCCAAGCGAATCTAGGCGCGGTTGAGCTTTGGCCGATGCTGCGCGGACGCTTTACGGCGGTCAATGGCGCGCCGTACCGTGCGCCAGATCCAAATGATGTGCGTGCCAAACGCTTGGCCGAGCGTGAATTCAATTTGTCCGTCAGCACCAATGGCTTGCCAGAAGGTAACAGCATCGTTTCCGGCCGCTATTTTGTACCGGATTCGACCGAGCCTAGCTTGAGTGTGGAAGAGGGCTTGGCAAACACTTTGGGTTGGAAGTTGGGCGATGCGATTCGCTTCGATCTGGGTGGCGTGATAGTGGAAGCGCCGATCACCAGCCTGCGCAAAGTGCAGTGGGACAACTTCAAGCCGAACTTTTTTGTGCTGCTCAATCAAGCGGCGTGGCAAAATTTGCCCGCCAGTTGGATCGCCAGCCTACGTGTTACCGCCGCGCAGTCCGCCACATTTGAGCGTGCCTTGCGCCCGTATCCGAATGTTTCGGTGATCGATCTAGATTTTGTGCAACGCCAAGTGCGCGATATTATTCGGCAAGTCAGCCGGGCCGTGGAGCTCGTATTTTGGTTCACCCTGTTATCGGGCCTGCTGGTGTTGAGTGGCGCGATCAGCGCGACCCAGCAAGAGCGCCGCTTTGATGCTGGAGTGATGCGCGTATTGGGTGCCAGAAGTCGGCAATTATTGCGTTTTGATGCGGTCGAATTCGCCCTTATTGGCGCTATGGCCGGGCTGATCGCCTGCGGCAGCGCGGTGGCAATGACCAGCGTGATCGCCTCTCAAGTATTCGAATTTCAATACGCACCCAATTGGCCGCTGATCGCGTTGGGCGTGGCCTTGAGTGTTGTATTGGTATTGGTCATTGGTTTGGCCGGAACGCGTGGCGCAAGGGCAAGTGCGCCGAGTTTGAGTTTGCGGGAGGCGGGGTAGGGGTTTTGATGGCTCAAAACGACACCGCCTGCACGCTCGATTGCTTAGAGTCCTCAGGATAGAGTCTCGGCGTAAATCGGCCGACCCAAGCAATCAAGCGGATCAAAATGACAAACAAAACTGACTGGATCAGGCTGGTCTACGCCAGTCGTGCAAATTTCCCGACCGGCACGAACAACGCCACACTCAATGCCGACGTCGCGCGTATTCTCATGCAATCACGCAAGAATAATCCGGCAATAGGCTTGGTTGGTGCGCTGTATTTTGGTGATGGCTGTTTTTTTCAATGTTTAGAAGGGCCAGCAGAAGCGGTTGACGGTTTGTATGTGCGCCTGCACCGGGATCCGCGCCATTCCGATCTCAAAGTGTTGAGCCGGGTCGCGATTGAACGCCTAACTTTTTCTAAGTGGTTCATGAAGTTTGTGCCGAATGCCTCTGCGGTGCGCGACGTGCTAACGAAGCACGGCATTTATACCTTTGATCCGTATTCGTTCAATGCGGCGGTGATCACTGACATGATCAACCTGTTAGTTCAGGGGGCTGATCTTGCTGTTACGGAGCCAAAAGCGGAGCTTGCATTAGCGAAACCTGATGCATTAGCTGTAGCGCAGCGCGCTCAAATGCTAGCTTATGCGGCACTGGCCACGGCTCTTATTGCGGTGGGCATCGCGGTGTTTGGATAGATTTGACATTAACTCATCAAATTATTGTTCCGTTCATGCTGTTGACTTCAAATTACCTTCTGCGCAATCGCCTTCAACACCGCCCGGGTGCGGTCGTTGCAATCGAGTTTTGCCATGATTTCGGAGACATAATTTTTAATCGTGCCTTCGGCCAAATGCAGCGCGGTGGCAATTTCTTTATTCGCGTAGCCGCCTGCCATGAGTCGCAAAATTTCGACCTCGCGTGTGTTGAGCCCAAGTTCGGCAGCACTTTTTGGCGCTTGTGGCGCTGGGCTATCGAAGCTTGCGGTGGCTTTGGGCTCAAATAGTGTGCCGCCCTGACTCAAGGTCAAAATCGCTTCCAACAATATTTCCGGCGAGGTGTCTTTTAGTAAAAAGCCCTGCGCGCCAGCTTTACGTGCCTGCAAAAATAGGCTCGGGTCTTCAAATGTGGTCAGCAGCAAAACCGGCGTGCTGATGCGCTTTTGCCGTAGCGCCGATGTCAGTGCGATGCCGCTTAATCCCGGCATGCGAATATCGGAAATCACCACGTCGGGGCGGTCTGTTTCGATGTGGTTGAGCAACGTTTGCGCATCGCCCGTGCAGCGGATCAGCTCAATGCCGGGCAAGCTTTTGAGCAGCGCTTCTAGGCCTGCGCGCACAAGCGCTTGATCGTCAACAAATACCACGCGAATTCGGCTCATAGCGCTGCGTCCTCAAGGTTCGGCAAACGCGCGGTTAGGCGTAAGCCGGGTGTTAACTGCGTTATTTCCAAACTGCCGCCCAATGCCGAGAGGCGCTCCGCCATGCCGTTCAAACCGTTGCCGCGCTTCAACCTAGGCGCGCCGATGCCGTTGTCTGCCACGCTTAAGACGAGTGCGCGGTCGTTTGGCGCCGTTGCCGTTTCGTCACCCTGTGTCAATACAATTTCGACTTTGGCGGCGTTGCTGTGGCGCGCGGCATTGGTCAAGCCTTCCTGTGCCACGCGCAGGAGTGCGACGGCATAGTCCAAGTTCGGTGCCCGCACTTCAGGGGCGATCAATACCGTGACTAAAGGTTGCTTCCAACCGCTACCAAGTTGATTTAACGCCTGTGCTAAATCGATACCTTCGTGCTCGCGCAAAGTTGCCACGACTGCACGAATATCGCTAAGTAATTCATCCGTGAGTGTTTGGCAAAGCGCGCGTTCAGAGGCTTCCAAAACACCCGCGTCGCCGCGTCCACGTAGCGTTAATTTCAACGCGGTCAGTTTGTGGCCGCAAACATCATGCAGTTCCCGCGACAGGCTTAATCGCTCTTGCGCACGTGCGCTTTCGCTAAGCAGTGCGCGTGTGGAAATCAGCTCCGCGTTGATGCTCAGCAGTTCACTATTTGCGGTTTTAACAGCATGGCTGGAGGAAACCATCATATTGCCGAAAATTTGGAAGCCCAAGTAGGCCGAAAAGCCACTCAAGGCCCACAGTGGCTTGCTTTCATTTAACAGTCGAATCAGCAAAATGGCGTTCAAAATTGCCATGATTGGCAAAAATTGCCGCGCCGGTAATTTCTCAAACAGCATCACGCCGCCGATCACCAAAAGCGCTGGTGTCATGCCAAAGCCGCCCAAGTAAACCGCCACTGCGGTTGCTCCGGAAATAACGCCTAGGGACTTTGACCAACCTTGGCTTTTGCGTTGATTTTCCAGCAAGAACGCCACGATAAAGGCCAAGGCGGCAAGCAGAAAAACAACGCGAGTCGTGCCTTTAAGCTGAAAAAATTCGCTCAACACAATCGCTGCCCAGGTGATAACTGCTGACAAAGTCAGCAGGGATTCGTTGAGTAAGTTCGGACTGCGTGCAGCGATTTTCGACATGGCGGCAGAATCCTTTGGCACGCGGCCCAAGTCAAGTATGGGGATGCGAAAGTGACTTCGGTCACTCGTTTCAGCTCCGCAAGTTTTCCGCCGCTGGCGGATTGCTACGCCAATCTGAAAATTCTACCCAATTGCGGGTGCAACAATAAGTCAGAAAAATAGCCGGATTTTCCCACTAAGCGCTTATTGCAATGCGGCTGTTCCAGGTGCAACGCTAGCCAAGTGGAATAATTCCTCAATGTCGACGCGATCAAATCGATAGTCGGCATTGCAAAATTCGCACTGAATTTGGGCAAAGCCAGATTCGTTCGCAGCCGCGATTGCCTCATCATGACCTATGCTTTGCAGCATCGCTGCCACACGTTCGCGTGAACATGGGCAGTGGTGCGTCAATGTTTGCTCTTTAGTCTGCGCGTAAGTTTCTTCATGAAACAAACGATGCATCAATGTTTCTTCATTGATCGCCACAAGTTCTTCAGCTTTGAGTGTTTGCAGCAAATTCTCAATGCGTGCCCAGCCATCGCTATCTAACGGGGTTTTATCGCCACCGACTTGCGCAACCCGTTGCACTAAAAAGCCGGTAGTGTTGTGCGTACCGTTCGCCAGCACAATTCTAGTAGGCAACTGTTCGGAGCTATTGAAATACTCCTCAAATGTCGCCGCGATTCCCTCTGCCGCCAGTGCCACGATGCCTTGATAGCGCTCACCGTTTTCCGGCTCGATCGTGATCGCCGCCGAGCCGCGTGCGCAGGCAATGGAAAATTCGCTAGGGAAGGGCGCTAAGGCTCCTGTATCGGTGCGCGCGATACCGCGCACGTAGCCTAAGTCGCTACATTCGGCAAATATTTGGCGCAGCGCGCCGTGAGATCGCAGTTGAATGCTCAATTTGCCATTGAGCTTGATGCCACTAGTAAATAGTGCAGCCGCACAAACACATTGCGTCAACCAATCTTGTGCGGGTTTTGGCGCCTGGCTAAGCGCATGCAAGCGCTCATCGGCGTGCTCAAGGCGCGCCCAAGCGGCGCGCACGCCCAGTTCGGGAAAATAGTAGGAAATTAGACGATCAGCGTGCATGTGGTGGCCGGAAAAAGAAATGGCGCTGATGCGCCATTAGGTGTTGAAGTGGAAATTTGGTTTTGCTTCGCAATCTGCTCGATAAGGAAGAATCGGCGTCAATTATTAAAATTGACGCCGAATTTCGCAATGTTGCTAGCCAACCACGCCAGCGGCGATAGGCTCGCCGCCCGCAGGGCCTACCGGTGGCCCGACATTGGGTGTGTTCGCAATATCTTCGCCCGTCGCCCAATCTGCTGGCGGACCTGGTTCGCGGCCATCCATGATTGCATCGATAACGCCGACATCAATAGTTTCGTACTTCATCAGTGCCGCAGCCATCGCATGCAGCTTGTCCATGTTTTCGCTTAAAAGCTGGCGCGACCGGGCATAACAGCGGTCAATCAGATTACGCACTTCGGCATCTAATAGTTTCGCGGTTTCTGGGGAAACTTGGCGGGTTTGCGTCATGGAGCGGCCAATGAACACTTCTTGCTCATCTTCCGCATAAGTCATCGGCCCCATCGCTTCGGAAAAGCCCCATTTACTGACCATGCTGCGTGCCAAATTGGTGGCGCGTTCAATGTCATTGCTAGCGCCGGTCGTCACGTTTTCAGTGCCGAAAATCAACTCTTCCGCCAAACGCCCGCCGTACAAGCTGCACAGCATACTTTCCAACATGATCTTGCTTTGCGAGTAGCGATCACCTTCTGGCAAATACATCGTTACACCCAGCGCGCGACCGCGCGGAATGATGGTGACTTTATAAACTGGATCGTGTTTTGGCACCAAGCGCCCAACAATGGCATGGCCGGACTCGTGATACGCGGTCATGCGCTTTTCGTCTTCGTTCATCACCAACGACCGGCGCTCGGCACCCATCATGATTTTGTCTTTGGCTTTTTCGAAATGCTTCATAGAAACATCTTTCGAGCTATCTCGAGCCGCAAAAAGCGCCGCTTCATTAACCAAATTGGCCAAATCAGCGCCGGAGAATCCAGGCGTGCCGCGTGCAATAAAGCTGGGTTTGACGTCCATATTGAGCGGTACTTTGCGCATGTGCACTTTCAAAATTTGCTCACGTCCACGTACGTCTGGCAAGCCAACCACCACTTGACGATCAAAACGGCCAGGACGCAACAGCGCTGGATCTAGTACATCTGGGCGGTTCGTGGCGGCAATCAGGATCACGCCTTCGGTGCCTTCGAAGCCGTCCATTTCTACCAATAACTGATTCAACGTTTGCTCGCGTTCGTCATGACCACCGCCCATACCCGCACCACGGTGGCGGCCAACTGCGTCAATTTCGTCAATAAAGATGATGCAAGGCGCATGTTTTTTGGCTTGCTCGAACATGTCACGCACGCGGCTTGCACCGACTCCGACGAACATTTCGACGAAATCCGAGCCTGAAATGGTAAAGAACGGCACTTTAGCTTCGCCAGCAATCGCCTTAGCAAGCAGCGTTTTGCCGGTTCCAGGCGAACCAACCATCAACACGCCACGCGGAATTTTTCCGCCTAGACGTTGGAATTTAGCGGGGTCGCGCAGGAAGTCGACCAATTCTTTGACTTCTTCTTTGGCTTCATCGACGCCAGCAACGTCGGCGAAAGTTACTTTGACTTGGTCTTCGCCTTGCAAACGCGCGCGGCTTTTGCCAAAGCTCATCGCGCCACGGCCACCACCGCCGCCGTTTTGCATTTGCCGCATGATGAAAATCCAAACACCGATCAAAAGTATGATCGGCAGTAAGTTCATAAGAATGGCGCCAAAACTGAATCCGCTTTCCGGTGCGGTCGCTTCAAAGCTAACGCCTTTTTTGATCAAAATGTCGGGTAGCGTTAAATGCAACGGTGGGGCATAGGTATATTTTTTGCCGCCTTGGGTATTGGTGAATTCGATTTTTCGACCGTCTTCCTCAATCGTGGCTTTGGAAACTTGGCCGTCGTCCACCGCTTTCATGAATTCTGAGTAGCTAACCTCACTTGTTGGTGTGCTGCCCATGACATCTGGGCCAAAACTACGCACCGCCAATAGGAGGACGATTGCAATAACGCCCCACAAAAATAAATTTTTACCCAGGTCGTTCACATTCATTCTCCAAAAAAGTTGTGCTGCCAAAAATTTGCTTCAAATCTAGTGCTATTGGCCAGCATTTACTGCGCTCCAGCCGGTAAAACGAGTGCCATTTGCCCTACTAAACCTTTTTACCTGTCGCCATGGCGTAAATTTCGCGCGAACGCGATCTAGACGCGGCTGGCTTGCGTAAGTTCACTTTCGTGTAACGTCCGCGAAGTAGCTTTAAGTGCTCATCCGTTCCGGTGCCTTGAAACAGCTTTACTAAATAGGTGCCGCCGGGTTTTAGCCAAGCCTGCGCAAAGTCTGCAGCAAGTTCTGCCAAATACAACGATTTCGGAATGTCTACACCATGCATTCCACTCATGTTTGGGGCCATATCGGAAAGTACAAGATCTACTTTTTGCCCGTCCAACATCGCTTCAAGTTTTGCTAAGACTAATTCGTCGGTAAAATCCCCTTGCAGAAACTCAACACCGTCGAGTTGTTCCATCGGCAAAATATCTGTTGCGATCACGCGGCCTTTACCTTTAAGCCAACGCACCGCCATTTGTGACCAGCTGCCGGGTGCTGCGCCCAAATCAACTATGGTCATGCCTGGGCGAATTTTTAAATCATCTTCTAGGAGTTCCTCCAGCTTGAACGCCGCGCGCGACCGTAACCCTTGCGCTTGTGCTTGCTTGACATAGACATCACTGAAGTGTTCTTTTAGCCATCTGCTACTGCTCTTACTGCGTGCTGCCACTTAAGGTAACCTTGGTTGAGTTAATTTTTGA